>NZ_JBNPON010000073.1:0-14310 GCF_050315195.1 Clostridium sp. SGI.024
ATGAAAATTTAGGAGGAAATAATATGAAACTACCATTTAAAATATCTTTACGTTTTTTAAGCTCTAGTAAAGGGCAAACTTTATTAATTGCTATTGGAATAGCTATAGGAGTATCTGTACAAATTTTTATAGGAACTCTTATAGACAGCTTACAAATTGGTTTAGTAAACAAAACCATAGGGAATTCTCCCGAAATAAAAATAACTTCTACAAAAGATGATAAATTAATTAGTGACTATAGTGATATTCAATCCAAAATTGATAATGAAAATATTGGTATTACTAATTTATCTTTATCAGCAGATAATCCTGCATTAATAAAAACTACCGATAATAATTTTTCAGTTTTATTAAGAGGAATGAATATTGATGATTCTGATAAAATTTATAATATAAAGGAACGAATTTATGAAGGGAAAGAAGCTACAAATGACTATGAAACTATAATTGGTAAAGAACTTCAAAATGAACTTGGAGTTCAAATAAATGATTACATCACAATAACTTCAAATAAAGGGGCAACAACAGATTTAAAAGTAGTTGGGTTTTATGACTTAGGAGTAGCATCTCTTAATAAGTCTTGGTTATTAACAACACTTTCTACATCCCAAGAAATTTTTTCATTAGGAGATACTGTTACTACATTAGAAATGCAAACTACTGATTTATTTAATGCAGATGTTATAGCTAGTAATCTATCTTCAACTCTTGGTAATGATTTAAAAGTAACTAATTGGAAAGATGATAATGCTGAATTATTAAGTGGACTAAACGGACAAAGCGTTTCAAGCATAATGATACAAGTTTTTGTATTAATTTCAGTAGTTCTAGGAATTGCAAGTGTATTAGCAATAACTGTTCTTCAAAAATCTAAGCAAATAGGAATATTAAAAACAATGGGAATCAAAGATAAAGATGCAAGTTTAATATTTTTATTCCAAGGCTTAATACTTGGTGTAATTGGTGCTTTTATAGGTGTTGCACTCGGATTATTACTAGGATTTATGTTTAGTAAATTTGCATTAAATCCTGATGGAACACCTGTAGTAAAACTATTCTTTGACTTTAAATTTATAGCTTTCTCAGCAGTAATTGCTGTATTATCATCAACAATAGCAGCATTAATACCTGCTAGAAGATCATCAAAACTTAATTTATTGGAGGTAATTAAAAATGGCTAAAATAGTATCATTAAATAATATAAATAAATATTTCGGAAATGTGGTTAAAACTCAAGTTTTACACGATGTTAATCTATCATTTGAAGAAGGTACATTTAATTCAATTATAGGAGCATCTGGAAGTGGTAAAAGTACTTTATTAAATCTAATAGGTACATTAGATAAACCTTCTACTGGAGAAGTATATATAAATTCTAGAAGAACAGACACACTTAAGAAAAATGAACTTGCAGAGCTTAGAAACGAAACTATAGGATTCATATTTCAATTTCATTACCTTTTACATGAATTTACTGCTCTTGAAAATGTATTAATGCCTTATAAAATTAAATCATCAAAGGTTTCAAAAGAAGTTATTCAAAGAGCTGAATATTTATTAGACTTAGTTGGATTATCTAAAGTTAAAAATAATCTTGCAGTTAATATGTCAGGCGGGCAGCAACAAAGAACTGCTATTGCAAGGGCACTAATGAATAATCCTAAAATAATATTAGCTGACGAACCTACTGGTAACCTTGATTCAGAATCAAGTAAAACAATATATAATATTATGAGAGATATAAATAAGAAATTTAATACTACATTTATTATTATAACTCATGATGATAGGATAGCTCAAAAAGCTGATAGAATAATTGAAATTAAAGATGGAAGAATTATTCAAGATAAAATAGTTAATGAAATTATAGAAGCTATAGATAAAAAAATAAGAACGGCTTAAATAATGCATGGAGCTGAGCACTACTTTTAGTGTATCAGCTCCAATTTTTTTATTAGAATTTAGGACTTATTTCTGAAGCTTGAATTCTTTTCAAATCCTTTTGTCTTAATCTTGTTTCTTCCATTATCTTATCCCAAGATTCACCTGCTATAAGCATTTCTTTAGCTCTAGAATAAGCTTGATTTTTATTTTCTCTATTCATACTTTCCTCCAATAAAACTAAACTTATATTTTTCTACATATTTATTATTTAGAAAAACATAAGTATTTATTACAAAATCTAATTATTATTTTTTTAGTGAATTTATACCCTCTATTATCAACACCAATTTAAAACAGAGCAAAAAATAAAAATAAACCTCTCATCTTATTTATAATTGTGAGAGGTTATTAGTATTTCAATTTTTAATTATAACTAAAAAATTTATATTTGATTTCTATACTATCCCAATATCATTTCTATAATATTTATCTTTAAAATTAACTTTTTCAATAGCTTTATATGCATCTTCTCTAGCTTCTTCAATAGTATTTCCTACACCAACTACTGATAATACTCTTCCACCATTAGTTTTTAATATTTCATCTTCAAGCTTTGCACCTGCTATAAAAACCTTATCCTTAACTTCCTCTTTAATATCTATTGAATAACCCTTAACAAAAGAACCTGGATAACCTTTAGAAGCTAATACTACATTTATACAAGTTTCAGGCTTCCATTTAATTTCTAAATTATATAGTTCCTCGCTTAGTGCTGCTTCTATAACTTCAAGTAAATCACTTTCCATTAAATAAAGAACAGATTGAGTTTCTGGATCACCCATTCTTACATTATACTCCAAAAGATATGCACCTTTTTTAGTTATCATAACTCCAAAAAATATAATGCCTTTAAAATCAAATCTTTCTTCTTTTATGCCTATTAAGGTTTTATTCATAATATTTTCTTCAAAATCTTTAAAAACCTCATCTGTCACATACGGATTTGGTGCTAAAACACCCATTCCACCAGTATTAGGTCCTTTTCCACCATCAAAGATTTGTTTATGATCTTTTGCTGAAATAAATGGAACTATAGTTTTACCATCCGTAATAGAAAGAATAGATGCTTCTACTCCCTCTAAAAATTCTTCTATTACTATTTTTTGTCCTGCGCCTTTAAATATGTCATCTATCATAAATGATTTTACTGCATTTATTGCCTCTTCTTTACTTTCACAAATAGAAACACCTTTTCCAGCTGCTAATCCATCTGCCTTAACTACTATAGGATAATTACATACTTCTAAATACTCTAAAGCTTTATCAGAATCATAAAAAACTTCATATTCTGCAGTTTTAACACCATATTTTTTCATAAAATCTTTTGAAAAACTTTTACTACCTTCAAGCTGTGCAGCTTTTTCACTTGGTCCAAAAATTTTAAGTCCCTTTTCTTTAAACTTATCTACTATTCCTTTAGTTAATGGATCTTCTGGCCCAACAACTGTTAAGTCAACACAATTATTTTTAGCAAATTCTAATAGTTTCTCTATATCATTTACATCTATATTTACGTTTTCACATTTATATTCTATTGCAGTTCCACCATTTCCAGGAGCCACATATATTTTCTCCACTTTATTATTCTTAGCTAATTTCCATGCTAATGCATGCTCTCTACCACCAGATCCAATTAATAAAATTTTCATAAAAATCCCCCTTAGAAAATTAAAAATGTAAAATGTAGAATGTAGAATTATTGTTGAAATTCCACGGGAATTTCCTGAATATAATAACTCAACTACGTTGAGTTATTTCCACAATTCTACATTTTTCATTCTTCATTCTTCATTACACTAATCTTTGATTAGTGTTTAAAGTGTCTTATACCTGTAAATACCATTGATATTCCATGTTCGTTACAAGCATCTATTGACTCTTGATCTCTTACTGATCCACCTGGTTGAATTATAGCTTTAATTCCATTCTTAGCACATTCATCTACTACATCTCTAAATGGGAAGAAGGCATCTGATGCTAATACTGTAGCACCTTTTCCTCTTTGAAGTGCTTCTTCTGTTGCCCATATTCTATTAACTTGTCCGCCACCAATTCCTACTGCTACTCCATCTTTTATTGCAACTATTGCATTAGATTTAACATATTTTACTACTTTCATTCCAAATAATAAATCTTTCATTTCCTTTTCTGTAGGTGATTTTTCAGTAACTACTTTTAAATCTTCTATTAATCTAGTATCTTCTTCTTGAACTAAAATTCCTCCATCTACAGTTACCATATATTTTTTTGCATTAGGTTTATTATTACATTTTATTACTCTTAAATTCTTTTTACTTCTTAATACTTCTAAAGCATCTTCATCATAATCTGGAGCTGCTACTACTTCTAAGAATATTTTAACCATTTCTTCTGCTGTAGCTTTATCTATTTTTCTATTTATTGCGACTATACCTCCAAATATTGAAGTTGGATCTGCATCATGAGCTTTTTTATAAACTTCATAAGGAGTTTCTCCTATTGCAACTCCACAAGGAGTATTGTGCTTAAGTCCACAACAAGCAACTTCATCAAATTCACAGGCAACCTTCCAAGCAATATCTAAGTCTTTTATATTATTGTAAGATAATTCCTTACCATTTAATATTTCAAAACTATTCATTGCTCCATCAAATTCATTACAGCTATAATAAGCTGCACTTTGATGTGGATTTTCTCCATATCTTAAACTTTGTTTTTTCTTATATGAAATTGAAAGGTATTCTGGATACTCTTCATCTTCAAGTAAAAAGTTAGATATAGCTGCATCATATGCACTCATTAAATTAAATACTTTTCCTGCTAATTTTTTTCTTAATGCTACAGAAACATCTCCACTTTCATTAATTTCATTTATAACTAATTTGTAATCTTCTTTATCAGATATTACAATAACATCCTTAAAGTTTTTTGCAGCTGCTCTAAGCATAGTAGGTCCACCAATATCAATAAACTCTACTTTTTCATCAAAGCTCAAATTTTCTCTAACCTTTTGGAAGAAAGGATATAAATTAACTATTACCATATCTATAGTTTCTATATTTCTTTCCTTAATTGTATTCATATGCTCTTCATTATCTCTTATAGCAAGAATACCTGCATGTATTATTGGATGAAGGGTTTTAACCCTACCATCTAGCATCTCTGGGAAATTAGTAACTTCATTAACTTCTATTACATTAATTCCATTATCTTTAAGATGCTTATATGTTCCACCTGTAGATATTATTTCTACTCCCTTTTCTTGCAAAAACTTAGAAAAATCTAAAATACCATCTTTATCAAAAACACTAACTAAAGCTCTTTTTATCATATAAAAATCCCTCCTACTTAATGGATAATTCATAATGCGTAATACGTAATTGTTATTAAAATTCCTTCCGAATCTCTTTAATTTCTAACTCAACAAAGTTGAGTTATTTCATAAACTATTACTTCTTCACTATTACTTATTACTTCTTCACTATTACTTATTACTTATTACTTATTACTTCTTCACTATTCACTTATTCTTGTTTTTCCATTTATAATTTGAACTTTATTTTTGCTTATTAATTCAATTGCTTTTGGCAATAAAATATGTTCTTTTTCTAAAACTCTTTTTTGTAGTTCTTCTTTAGTATCCTCAAAATATACTGGTACAACTTCCTGAAGAATTATTGCTCCCCCATCTACTTCTTCATTAACAAAATGTACTGTACACCCTGTAAATTTAACTCCTGAATTAATTACTGCTTCATGTACTTTTAATCCATACATCTTAGGTCCACAAAAACTTGGTATTAATGATGGATGAATATTAATTATTTTATCCTTAAACTCTTTCAATAAATTTCCTTCAAGTATTGAAAGATACCCTGCTAAAACTATTAAATCAACCTTCCCCTTAGTTAATTCTAAAATTTTATCAGATGTTTTATTTCCGTATTTCTCTTTAGATATTATATAACTTTTTATCCCCTTAATTTTCGCTCTCTCTAATGCGTATATTCCTTCTTTACTTCCTATAACCATTTCTATCTTACAGTTTAAACTTCCATTATCTATAGAATCTATTATTGATTGAAGGTTGGTTCCTCCCCCTGATGCAAGTACTGCTATCTTAAACAACAACCCTCACCTCCAGATGTTACATAACCTATTTCATAAGCTCTTTCTCCCATTTCAATCAATGCTTTTATAATAGGATCCACATCTTCTTCATTAACGCATAATACAAATCCGATTCCCATGTTAAAAGTATTATACATATGATCTTTATCTACACCTTTTTCTATTATTTTTTCAAATATTAAAGGTAATGGATAACTATCTTTATTTATTACAGCTGTTAATTCTTTAGAACTGAACATTCTTGGGACATTTTCAATAAATCCTCCCCCTGTAATATGAGCCATTCCTTTTATTTCAAAGCTTTCGAGTAATTTTAAAACTGGTTTCACATAAATTTTTGTAGGTGTTATTAAGGTTTTCCATGCCTCTTTACCACCTATATCTTCATTTAAGTCTGTAAATAATTTTCTTACTAAAGAGTATCCATTTGAATGTAATCCTGAAGATGAAATACCAATAAGTTTATCTCCTACTTTAATATCTTTTCCATTAATTATCTTATCTTTATCTACTATTCCAACTGCAAATCCAGCCATATCATATTCTCCATCTCTATAAAAACCTGGCATTTCTGCAGTTTCTCCACCAACTAATGCACACTCCCCTTGTATGCATCCTTCTGATACTCCTTTAACTAAATCTGCCGCTACTTCTGCTTCAAGTTTTCCACAAGCTATATAATCAAGAAAAAATAATGGCTTAGCTCCATGGCATAAAATATCATTAACACACATTGCTACACAGTCTATTCCAACTGTATCATACTTTTTAGTTTTAAATGCAATATCAAGTTTTGTACCAACTCCATCTGTTCCTGATACTAAAACTGGCTTTTTATATCCTTCTGGAAGCTCAACCATTCCAGCAAAGCTTCCAAGTCCATTTAACACATATTCACTCATAGTCTTGCTTGCATATTCTTTTATTAATTTAACTGATCTATATCCCTCTTCTATATTTACTCCAGCTTCTTTATAAGTTATCATTTCACACACTACCTTTCAGAGTTATTTTGCTCCTTCTATAGGAGTTGCTACTGGATAAATTCCATTAAAGCATCCAACACAATATTCACAATCATTTTTAAAGCACTTATACATTCCTTCCATGCTTAAATATCCTAATGAATCTGCTCCTATAGTTTCATTAATTTCTTCTATAGACTTTTCTGCTCCAATTAGTTGACTTCTATAGGGAGTATCTATACCAAAATAACAAGGAAACTTAACTATTGGAGAAGCAACTAAAAAGTGTACTTCCTTAGCTCCAGCTCTTCTTAAGGAATCCACTAAGTGCTTTGAAGTAGTTCCCCTTACTATAGAGTCATCAATTAATATAACCCTTTTACCACTTATATTTACCTTTAATGGATTTAACTTAACTGCTACCGCCTTTTCTCTTATTTCTTGAGATGGTGTTATAAAGGTTCTACCTACATATCTATTTTTTACAAAACCAGTATCATATGGTATTCCAGATGCTTTTGAATATCCTATTGCTGCTGGTATACCTGAATCTGGAACTGCAACTACTACATCTGCCTCTATTTTATGCTCTTTATATAACTCTTCACCAGCTCTTACTCTTGTATAATGAACATCAAGACCATCTATAGTAGAGTCTGGTCTAGCAAAATATATATATTCAAAGGCACAAGTTTGACATTGTGTATTTTCAGAATACTTATAGGATTTAATACCCTTATCATCTATTATAATTATTTCTCCTGGTTCAATATCTCTAACTAATTCTGCTCCTATTGCATCTAATGCACAACTTTCTGAAGACAACACATATCCATCTTCAAATTTCCCTAGACATAAAGGTCTTATTCCATGTGGATCTCTAACTCCTATTAGTTTATCTTCTGTTAATATAACCATAGCAAAAGATCCTCTGACCGCTTGGATAGCATCAAATATTGCTCTTTCTATTCCTTTTTTAGCACCTCTTGCTATAAGATTAGCTATTACTTCAGAATCTATAGAAGTATGAAATATATGTCCTCCATCTTCTAATAATTCTCTTATTACATCTGCATTTACTAAAGTTCCATTATGAGCCATAGCTATTGCTCCAAGCTTTGATTGACTAAGTAATGGTTGTGCATTTTCAATTCTAGTATCACCACTTGTAGAATATCTGACATGTCCAATAGATATAGAGCCTTTAAGCTCATTTAAATTTTCCTTAGAAAAAGCCTCTGTAATAAGACCCATTCCTTTATGAATATTTATAGTCTCTCCATCTGAAACAGCTATACCTGCACTTTCTTGTCCTCTATGTTGAAGAGCATATAGTCCATAATATACCATAGATGCAACATCCATAGGTTTATTAGAATATATTCCAAACACACCACATTCATCTTTAAATTTGTCATTACTTGGATCCAGTATTAAATTTGAATTCAAAAAAACACCCCCGTAAATAATTAATAATGTATTATTTCTGCATTCTGTTTAGTATTTCTACATAAGCATCTTTTACATTACCTAAATCTCTTCTGAATCTATCCTTATCTAACTTTTCTCCTGTTGTTGCATCCCAGAATCTACATGTATCTGGTGATATTTCATCTGCTAATAAAATTTCTCCATTGTATCTACCAAATTCTAATTTGAAATCTATAAGTCTAATATTTTGTTTAATGAAAAATTCCTTTAGAATTTCATTTATCTTAGCAGTCATTTCATAAATCTTATTTAATTCTTCAAAGGTAGTAGCACCAATTCCAACTGCATGATAATCGTTAATTAATGGATCTCCAAGTGAATCATCCTTGTAAGATAGTTCAAAAACTGTTGTTTTAAGCTCAAATCCTTCTTGAAGTCCAAGTCTCTTTGCCATTGAACCTGCTGCTACATTTCTAACTATAACTTCTAATGGAACTATCTCAACTTTTTTACATAATTGCTCTCTTTCATTTAATTTCTTTATAAAATGAGTTTTGATTCCATTTTCATTTAGCATTTCAAATATCATTGAAGTAATAGCGTTATTTAAAACTCCTTTATCTTCTATTTGTCCCTTTTTCTCTCCATTAAAAGCTGTAGCATCATCTTTATAATAAACTATAACTTCATCTTCCTTATCTGTAGCATATATCTTCTTTGCTTTTCCTTCATACATCATTTCTAATTTTTCCATTATAAATCTACTCCTTCTCCATTTTCTTCTATAAACTTCTTTTTCATATCTATTCTGAATTTATTTAATTTTTCTCTTAATTCTTTATCTTTTATAGCAAGCATTTGAACTGCAAGCATTCCAGCATTATAACTATTATTTATTCCTACTGTAGCTACTGGAATTGATTTTGGCATTTGTACTATTGAAAATAAAGAATCCATACCTTCAACTGCACCATTAATTGGAACTCCTATAACAGGCATAGTTGTTTGAGATGCTATAACACCTGGTAAATGTGCTGCAAGACCTGCTCCTGCAATAACTACCTCACATCCATTTTCTTCTGCTTCTCTTAGTGTTTCAGTTAATTTTTCAGGAACCCTATGTGCCGATAATATGTATGCTTTAAAATCAACACCAAATTCTCTTAAACAATTAGCTGCTCCTTTCATTACATCAGTATCAGATTTACTTCCAAAAAATATCGCTACCTTCATATAAAAACCACCTTTCATTTAATGCATTATTTTAGGTAACACCTATTCGGCTTCGCTCATAGGTGTAAGTTCAGCTAGGCCAAATCATAGATTTGGAGCCAATTTAGGTAACACCTATTCGGCTTCGCTCATAGGTGTAAGTTCGGCTAAGCCAAATCATAGATTTGGAGCCAATTTAGGTAACACCTATTCGGCTTCGCTCATAGGTGTAAGTTCGGCTAAGCCAAATCATAGATTTGGAGCCTTACTTATAGTAATTTACTCCTGCTTTAAATATCTTTTGATCAAAGTTTCCTGGTATATTTTTATATAGATCCTCTCCTATTCTTTCTGAATGACCCATTTTACCAAGAATTCTTCCATCTGGACTTGTTATTCCTTCTATAGCTAACATTGAACCATTTGGATTATACGGCATGTCCATAGATATATTTCCATTTACATCGACATATTGAGTTGCTATTTGTCCATTTTTACTTAATTGTTCTAATACTTCTTTAGGTGCTACAAATCTTCCTTCCCCATGAGAAATGGCAACTGAATGTATGTCTCCTAAATTTACTTCACTAAACCAAGGTGATTTATTTGAAGTGATTTTTGTTCTTATAATTGAACTCATATGCCTATTAATCTCGTTATAAGTTAATGTTGGCATATTTTCATTAATATCAACTATTTCACCATAAGGTACTAACCCAAGTTTAATCAGTGCTTGGAAGCCATTGCATATTCCTAACATTAGACCATCTCTATTTTTTAATAAGTCCATTACAGCATCTTTAATTCTTTCATTTCTAAATACATTTGCTATAAATTTACCTGATCCATCTGGTTCATCGCCAGCTGAAAACCCTCCAGGTAACATAATAATTTGACTTTTTCTTATTATCTCTTCCATCTTTAAAATAGATTCATTCAAAGATTCCTTGTTCATATTATTGAATACAAGCTCTGTAACTTCTGCCCCTTCCTTTTTGAAGGCTCTAGCACTATCGTACTCACAGTTTGTTCCAGGAAATACTGGTATAAATACTTTTGGCTTAGCTATCTTAATAGTAGGTTTCTTTATTTCTTTTGTTTCAAATAAATTTAATTTTATACTTTCTTTCTTTTCTTCAGTTTTTATCTTAAATACATCAGATAATTTTTCTTCTAGTATTTTTTCTAAATCATTAATATCAAAATTAATATCATATTCTTTGAAAATAATAGCCCCATTTTCATTAGTTTTACCTATTGCTTTATAAGCGCAACCCTTAAACTCATTATCTACATCAACATTGTTCTTAACTTCTAAAACTAAACTTCCATAGCTAAGTCCAAATAATTCTTCTTTATTTAATCCTTCTATTTCTACCCCAATTTTATTACCTAAAGTCATCTTAGTTAATGCTTCTACTAATCCACCTGCTTTAATTGCTGATGCAGAAATAACTTTTCCTTCTTTTATTAATTTATGAAGTCTCTTTAAATTATTCTTAAACTCTTCAATTTTTAATGTCATATCATCATTTTTCTCTGCAATTAATAAAACTAATTTTGAGTCTGTATTTTTAAACTCTGATGAAATAATATTTTTTGATTTCTCTACATCAATTGCAAATGCAACAAGTGTTGGAGGTACATCTAAATCCCCAAAGGTTCCTGACATTGAATCCTTTCCTCCAATAGCAGGTATTCCTAAATCCATTTGTGCCTTATATGCCCCAAGTAAAGCTGCAAATGGTTTTCCCCATTTTATCTCATTTTTCCCTAATCTCTCAAAATACTCTTGAAGTGTAAGTCTTGATCTTTTATAATTTCCCCCCATAGCTGAAAGCTTTGTTATAGCCTCAATAACTGAATAATATGCCATATGATATGGACTCCACATTCCTATCTCTGGATTAAATCCATATGTCATTAATGTAGCATCCTTACTCTCTCCATCTAATACTGGAATCTTCGCTGCCATTCCCTCTGCTGGTGTTTTTTGATACTTTCCACCAAAAGGCATAAGTACTGTTCCAGCTCCAATAGTTGAATCAAATCTTTCTACTAAGCCCTGTTGTGATGAAACATTTAACTTTCTTAATGTATTTAACCATTCTTCTTTTACATTTAAATCATCTTTAATTAAGAAAGGATATTTTTCTGGTGCCTTTACTTTTATATTAGTACTTTGTCTTGCTCCATTTGTATCTAAAAATTCTCTCTTTATATCTACTATATTATTGCCTCTCCAAAACATCTTAAGTCTTTCGGAATCTGTAACAACAGCAACTTGTACTGCTTCTAAATTTTCTTTATTTGATAATTCTATAAATCTTTCTTTATTATCTTCAGATACTACAACGGCCATCCTCTCTTGAGATTCAGAAATTGCAATTTCAGTGCCATCCAAGCCTTCATACTTTTTAGGAACTTTATCTAAATCTATATCTAAACCTCTTGTTAATTCTCCAATTGCTACTGATACTCCACCAGCTCCAAAGTCATTACATCTTTTTATCATTTTTGTTACTTCTTTATTTCTAAATAGCCTTTGAATTTTTCTCTCAACTACTGGGTTTCCTTTTTGAACTTCTGCTCCACATTCATTTATAGAATCTTCAGTATGTTCTTTTGATGATCCTGTTGCACCGCCTAAACCATCTCTTCCAGTTCTTCCGCCTAGTAAAATTACAACATCACCAGCTTTTGGTTCTTCTCTAACTACATTTTCTCTAGGTGCTGCTGCTATTACTGCACCAACTTCCATTCTTTTTGCTACATAGTTTGGATGATACACTTCAGAAACTTGACCTGTTGCAAGTCCTATTTGATTTCCATAAGAACTATAACCATGTGCTGCTCCTAATGTAATAGTTCTTTGTGGAAGTTTTCCTTTTAACGTTTTTTCAACACTAACTGTAGGATCAGCACATCCAGTAACTCTCATTGCTTGATATACATAAGTTCTACCTGATAAAGGATCTCTAATTGCTCCACCAAGACATGTTGCTGCTCCACCAAATGGTTCAATCTCTGTAGGATGATTATGAGTCTCATTTTTAAACATTACTAAATATTCTTCATTTCCTTTATTTGTTTCAATATTTACTTTTATTGAACATGCATTTATTTCATCAGAAACATCTAAATCATCTAAAAGACCTCTTTTTCTCATTTCCTTCATAGTAATAACAGCTATATCCATAAGAGTTTGATCTCTATTAGTTTTACCATATACAAAGTCTCTGGATTTTAAATATGCTTCATAGGATTTCACTATTGGCTTTGTATATAGTCCTTCTTCAATATTTACACTTTCTATTACTGTAGAAAAAGTAGTATGTCTACAATGATCTGACCAATAAGTATCTATAACTCTTATTTCAGTAATACTTGGATCTCTTCCCTCTTCTTTAAAATAATTTCTTATAAGCTTAATATCTTCTAAGCTCATAGCTAAGCTCATTTCTTTATGAAATTTTTCTATTTCTATGTCATTCTTATTTATAAATCCATTTAATATCTCTACATCCTTTGGTTTTGGAAGTTTTGAATATAATTCTAAATTATCTAGTTTAACTTCTCTAGAATCTACTGGATTAATATAATATTTTTTTATTTTATCAATCTCGTCTTCTAATAAATTACCTCTTAATACTATTATTTTTGTCCACTTAACTTCTAGCTTTTCTCCAGAAGTCAATATTGCATAACATTCAGAAGCTGAATCAGCTCTTTGATCATATTGACCTGGTAAATATTCTACTGCAAAAGCTGTTTCATCTTCCCTTAACTCAATATTATTCTCATATAGCTTGTCTACTGTTCTTTCTGAAAAAATAGTATGAAGAGCTTTTTTATAATCTTCTTCTTTTACTTCCCCTAATGTATATTTATTAATTAGTTTCACTGACTTTAATGCATTTACACCTAAGTTATTTTTAAAATCTTCTAATAAGCTTTTACCTTCTACATCATACTCGTCTTTTTTTTCTACAAATATACACCTCACCATGTACTCTTATACCTCCAAAGTTAATAGAATTTATATATACGAACATTTTCTTATAACAATTATTTTTTCTTCGTATTTTATACTTTAAGATTAGCATTCCAATATATCATTGTCAACATTTTCCTTGATTTTTATTGTATAATTCGTACTATAGCGAACATTGTAAGATTTTATTTCCCCTTTTGTTTTTATATTTTTCCTATTTTTCCTTTAAAAATTTATTTGTTATTGATATTTATTTTATTTTTTTTGCAAATACTAATACAGATATAAAAAAGGTGGTGTTAATCATGAAAAGAAATGCAAAAGATAATTTAAATCTCACTCTTGAGGAACTATGTAATTGTGAGAATCATTTAAATACTGCCTACTTAAATTCAGAAGAATCTTATAATAGAAATGAGATTCATGAAGCTCTTAAAGCTGTAGGTAGTGCTGTTGATGCTGCTCAAGAAGCTATTAGAAAATATAAAGACTAAAAGGAGTGTTTTCTTATGGGACATAGACCTAATGCGAAAGATGAATTGAAAAAAGCATTAAGTAATATCAATCATGCTCAAGAATTATTAAATGATGCTATTGATACTGTAGAACAAGATGAGAATAAACAATTATTACAAAATACATTAGCTAATGTAA
>NZ_JBNPON010000074.1:0-14104 GCF_050315195.1 Clostridium sp. SGI.024
TATTAAAATGTAGAATGCAAAATATAAGATAGCTATTTATCTACTCGTCCTTCTCTTTTACTTCCCCAGATATAACTCTTACTTCTTCACTATTCTCTATTCACTATTCACTTTTACTTCTTACTTCTTACTTATAAACTATCTCTTTTTACTATTTTGCTTTCTCCAATTTTACTTATAAATATTAAATTTAGTTTGTTATCTATATTCTTTTTATCTAATGAAATTGTTTCTTTTATTTCATTAATATCAATATCTAATTTATAAGGAAGATTATACTTTATCAATATATTCTTAATTATATCTGCTGTTCCTTTTTCTGTTTCAAAAGATGCTTCACTTATTTTTGTAATTTCGTACATTCCTATAGCTACAGCTTCTCCATGAGTATATTTATTGTAGTTATAATATTGCTCAATAGCATGCCCTATTGTATGACCAAAATTTAAAAGCATTCTTTCTCCAGTATCTTTTTCATCTTTTTCCACAACTTCTTTCTTAATTTTGCAACAATTGTGAATAATATATTCAATATTGTTCATAACTTCTTCTTTATTTTCGTACTGTAATAAATTATTAAAGAACTCTTTATCTTTTATACAACCATATTTTATTACTTCTGCCATACCATCATTAAATACTCTATCACTTAATGAATTTAAAACTTCTGGATCTATTATTACCTTTTTAGGATGATAAAAACTACCTACAAGATTTTTACCCTTATCTAAATCTACAGCAACTTTTCCCCCTACACTACTATCAACTTGAGCTAATAAAGTTGTAGGTACTTGTATAAAGGGAACTCCTCTAAGAAAGGTAGATGCAACAAAGCCTCCTAAGTCTCCAATTACTCCCCCACCTAGAGTTAAAATCAAATCACTTCTTGTAAGTTTAAAATTTAAGAGTTCATCATATATCCTTGGTAAAGTAAAAAATCCCTTAGTTTCTTCCCCAGGTTCAAGAACTAACTTATTAGTATCATATCCAAAATCAGATAGCTCCTTAAGAACTTTATCTCCATAAAAATTATCAACATTTTTATCTGTTAAAATAAATATCTTTTTCCCTTTAAATACTTCAGATATTTCCTTACTTAAATTACTAAGCAAACCCTTTTGTATAATTATATCATAACTACTGTGAGGTAAATCTATAGTTAACTTCACGAAAAAACCCTCCTTTAAATGTATAATGTAGAATGTAAAATGAAAAATTAATGTGGAAATTCAGCCTAAGCTGAATTTCTTCAACAATTCTACATTTTAAATTTTACATTCTTCATTTCTTTTACAGTTCTCTTCCTACTGCTGCAGCAATTGCTTTTAATTCCTTAACTAATGTTTCATAGTGGTCTGGCTTAATAGATTGTGGTCCATCACAAAGTGCTTTTTCTGGATTATTGTGAACTTCTATTATTAATCCATCTGCTCCTACTGCTATTGCAGCCTTTGCAAGTGGAGATATCATAAATCTCTTTCCTGTTGCATGGCTAGGATCTACTATTACAGGTAAATGGCTTAATTTCTTAACTGCTGGTATTGCACTTAAATCAAGAGTATTTCTTGTATAAGTTTCGAAAGTTCTTATACCTCTTTCACATAAAATTACATTTTCATTTCCACCTGCCATTATATATTCTGCTGACATTAACCATTCTTCTATAGTTGCTGATAATCCTCTTTTTAATAGTATAGGCTTAGTAGTTTTACCTAATTCATTTAACAAATCGAAATTTTGCATATTTCTAGCACCAACTTGAATAACATCTACATCTCTTTCGAAGATTTCAATATCATATGGTGACATTATTTCTGTTACTATTGGTAGACCTGTCTTTTCTCTTGCAATTTTTAAAAGTTCAAGTCCATCATATTTTAAGCCTTGGAAGCTGTAAGGTGAAGTTCTTGGTTTGAATGCTCCTCCTCTTAAGAAATTTGCCCCTAATTTCTTAACTTCTTCAGCTACAAATGTTAATTGTTCTTCGCTTTCTACTGAACATGGTCCAGCTATCATAGCTATCTTATTTCCACCAATTTCACTGTTTCCAACTTTAATTATACTATTATCTGGATGGAACAGTCTATTAGCCTTCTTGAAAGGTTCTTGCACATGCATTACCTTTTCTACTACATCGTTAGCTTCGATTTTTCTAGAGTCTATTTTACTTGTATCTCCTACAAGTCCTAAGATAATTAGATCCGATCCAATAACCGGATTTACCTTTACTCCTTGACCTTCTAATTCCTCAGTTAATTTTCTGATTTCTTCTTCCTTAGTTCTTGGTTTTAAAATTATTACCATAAATATGCCCCCTTTTATTATTAAATATTTTTTATTTATATAAAAAAGAGAACTCCTAGGAGTTCTCTTGTAATAACCATATATTCATAACACGAAATATATAAATTTATATTAAAAACTCACTTTGAAAAGAATTATTTTTTTTGCAAAATAAATAGCCAGCGCTAAAGAAAAAGCCCCAGAATATAAAGTAAAAAAAGCTATTAAATTTTGCTATTATGCTTGTAATTCCTTTCATAAAGTCCTCCATAAATTTAAATTTCTTTACCTAATTATACCAAAGTTCGATACTTTGTCAATATTTTTATAAATATTTTTACTTTTTAATAATACTTGTAAGAAAAATTTACTAATTCTATACTTTATAATATTGGCGCTATAAGCCTTATTAATGCTTCTTTTATTCTTATAGATCTACCTCTATTATTATACTCTTCAAAGATAACTTGCTTACTATCCTTAATATCATTTATAAATATTTTTTCTTGTTCCTTAGTAAAATCACTATCAAATATTATTGCATTAATTTCAAAATTAAGTTGAAAGCTTCTAATATCTAAATTTGCAGTTCCAATACTAGAAACCTTTCCATCTGCAATAATAGTTTTAGAATGAATAAATCCTTTTTGATATTTATAAATCCTAACGCCGCATTCCATAAGTTCTCCCATATTAGCACTTAATATCCATTCCATAAAAAAGTGATCTGGCTTACCAGGAACCATTATCCTTACATCTACACCTGATAAAGCTGCTATTTTTAAAGCTTCCTTTATTGGTTCATCAGGAACTAAATATGGTGTCTGTATATAAATTCTTTCCTTTGCATTATTAATTATTTTCATATAAGCATTTTTTATAAATTCTTCTTTATGGTCAGGACCAGAAGAAATTATTTGCATTCCTATATTTCCATAATCCTCTTGCTTTAAGAAGTAATCATCATAACTTTTAAGCTCTCCTTCTGATGCATAATCCCAATCTAAAATAAATCTTTTATTTAATTCATTAACTGCCTCACCTTGAATTCTAATGTGAGTATCTCTCCAATAATCAAACTGCTTTCCTTTATTTATATATTCATCTCCTACATTAAATCCTCCAACATATCCAACTTTTCCATCTATTACTACTATTTTTCTATGATTTCTAAAGTTTAGACGTGTATTAACATAAGGTAAGAATCCTGGAAAGAATAAGTGGAATTTAATTCCTAGACTTCTTATATACTTTATTTTATTACCTCTTAAGCTTTTAGATCCCATGCCATCAGCTAAAAGCCTAACTTCTACTCCCTCTTCAACCTTCTTTTTAAGTTCATCAATTATAGTATTACCTAAACCGTCCAATCTAAATATATAGTATTCTATATGTATAAATTTCTTTGCTAATCTAATATCATTTATTAAAGCTTTGAACTTTTCTTCACCATCAATAAATGTATCAACCTTATTCCCAGAAGTGTATAGCACTCCAGAATTATTGTAGTTCATCCTAATAAGATCCATAAATTCTTGTGATATATTACTGTTTTCTTTTTCTCTTTTGAACTTTTCTAATAATTCCTTTACCTTTTTTTCATCTGTTACTTTCTTTTCTCTAAATATCTTTTGTCTGCTTAAGTTTTGACCAAGAAATAAATAAATTATAAATCCAATACCTGGCAAAACTAAAAGAATCATTAACCAAGCCCATGTAGTATTTGGTTCCTTTCTTTCAATAAATATTAAGGAAAATGCAAATATAATATTAATTAAATAGGCTACAAATAATATAATAGATACATTCATTAAGTTTACCTCATTTCTTTGTCTAACAATTTTATGCTATTCTTTAATTATAATTTATTTTATTTTTATTTAAAGTATATATTTATTTTTAATCATATGTTTTTTAATTATTTGCATTTAAATTTATATACTAACATAGCAATAATCATTTATGCAAGAATCATTAATTGAAAATTCAAACTATTAATGATAAAATTAATATATATTATGTAAAATTTTGTTGATGGGGGTATTATAAATGTCTAATGGTAATGGTGGAAATGGCTTATCATTTTGGGGAATTGTAGGCGCAGTTTTAGTTGCACTTATAATATTTTCTTTTCTCTAAGAAAAAAATTTAGTTATAATACTAATTAGTGTTTTACTATATTTGTTTAATAATCAAATTAAAGAGCAAATATCAAATGAAGCTATTAAATGGTTTATGACCTCTTATTTTAATGACATAACAGGAGGTATGACATTTACTGCATACACTAATCTAGTGTTAAGCTTTCGTAATATTAAGATGCATAAATTATGGCAAATAGAATTATTAATGTTTTCTTGTGGAGTGTTTTGGGAATTCATTACACCTTTATACCGATTTGATACCGTATCAGATATATGGGATGTTTTTGCTTATATGTTAGGTGGAATATTATACTGGGTAATTGTTAAAAATTGGAAAGATGTCAAATATAAAAAAGAAACTACAAATGAGCTTTAAACACTCCTTTGTAGTTTCTTTTTACTGGTTTTATATATTTAATAAGAGTTATTTATTATCTCCAAAATATCTATCTAATAATCCCTTGAACGCTTGTCCATGTCTAGCTTCATCTTTACACATTTCATGTACTGTGTCATGAATTGCATCTAAGTTTAATTCCTTAGCTAAAGTAGCTAAATCCTTCTTACCTTGGCAAGCACCGTGTTCTGCATCTACTCTAGCTTGTAAGTTAGCTTTTGTATCAGCAACTACTACTTCTCCAATTAATTCAGCAAACTTTGCAGCATGTTCAGCTTCTTCAAAAGCTATTCTCTTATATGCTTCTGCAACTTCTGGGAATCCTTCTCTATCAGCTTGTCTTGACATTGCTAAGTACATTCCAACTTCTGTACATTCTCCCATGAAGTTAGCTTGTAAACCTTCCATGATTCTTGGATCTACATCTTTAGCAACTCCTACTCTGTGCTCATCAGCCCATTTTAAATCTCCAGTTTGTTCTACAAACTTATCTGCTCCAGCCTTACATATTGGGCACTCTGCTGGTGCAGCTTCTCCTTCATATACATATCCACATATTGTACAAACAAATTTTTTCATAATTAAACTCCTCCTACACTTTAATTTCAATAATAAATTTATTTCAAATAACTTCGTCTCTCGACATAAGTTATTATATAATAATAATTATTAGTTGTAAAGATAAAAATTAAAATTTTTTTATAAAAATTTAATTTCTTTTATTTATTAAAAATAAAAAAAGAGAATTTCATTGCTAAAATTTCCTTTTTTTATATATTAACTTCTATTATATTTTATTACTTAATATGAACTGCTTTTTCTATATCTGAAATAATAGTATCTATTGCCATTATTCCACTTCCACCAACATACCAAGCTTGTGGATTTACATATACTATATGTCCTTTTTCATAGGCTTTAGTTGTCTTTATTAATTCATTTTCTACAGTTTCTTTAACTGATGCTTGTGCTCCAGTTATTGCTCCTCTATCTAAAACTAATAAATAATCTGGATTCTTTTCTTTTAAATATTCAAATGAAATATTTTGTCCATGAGTTGATGCTTCTATTTGTGTATCAGCTGGAGTAAATCCAAACTTGCTATAAACCATATCATATCTTGAACCTTCTCCATAAACTGATAATGAACCTTCATTAAACATTGTCATTAAAGCTGTAAAATTACCTTCTTTAACCTTTGCATTTACTGCTTCTAATCTCTTATTTATGTTTTCTAATTCAGCTATAACTCCTTCTTCCTTATCAAAAACCTTACCTAAAACTTTAGCATTATTTTCAGCTGAAGCAAATATATCGCTATTAGCTGTACCTAAGTATAACACTGGAGCAATTTTCTTTAAATCTTCATAATATGATTCTTGTCTTCCTTCAATTATAATTAAATCTGGTTCAACTTCATTAATCTTTTCTAAATCAAATTCCTTTAATGAACCTAAATCAACATATTTATCATCTTTATATTTATCTAAATATGATGGTAATGTTGACTTTGGAAGTGCAACTGGTTCAATACCTAGCTTTGTCATTATATCTAATGAACCTAAATCTAATACTACAACATTTTTAGGATTAACTGGTACTTCAACTTCACCTTTTTGATCTGTAACTACTACTGTTTTATTTTCTTCATTTGTTGCATTTTTGCCTTCAGCATTTCCTGTGCTACAACCTACAACTCCTACTAATAATAACATGACCATACTTAATAGACCTAAAAATCTCTTTTTCATTAATAATTCCTCCATTTTATATAAATATTATTTTTCAACTTCTTATACTATTTAAAAATAAATACATATTTTTTGATTGTTAACTTCTCTAATATTGAAATTCATATCATAAAGACAACTTAAATTATTTTCCGTTATCATATCTTCAGTTGTTGTATGTTTTACTAATTTGCCATCCTTTAATGCTACTATATTATCTGAATAGCATGATGCAAAATTAATATCATGAATTACTATAATTATTGTTTTACCAAAATCATTAACCATTTGTCTTAGCATTTTCATCATTTCTGCTGAATGCTTCATATCTAAATTATTTAAAGGCTCATCTAAAAGTATGTAATCTGTATCTTGTGCTAATATCATTGCTATATAAGCTCTTTGCTTTTGTCCACCACTTAGTTCATCAAGATATTTATCTTGAATATCTGTTAGCTGCATATAGTTTAAAGCATCATCTACAAATTTTTCATCTTCTTTTTTTAATTTACCTTCACAGTAAGGAAATCTTCCAAAGGAAACTAATTCCCTTATTGTTAATCTTATGTTTAAAGTGTTACTTTGTTTTAATATAGATAATTTCTTAGATAAATCTTTTGAATTCCAATCTTTTATCTCTTTACCATCTATAAATACTTCACCTGAATCAGCATCTAAAAGTCTTGATATCATAGATAACACTGTACTTTTTCCTGCTCCATTAGGCCCTATAAAAGAAGTGATTTTTCCTTCCTCTATTTTAAAAGAAACATTATCCACAACCTTTTTACTTCCATAACTTTTGTTAATATTTTTTACTTCTATCATAGCTTACTCTCCTTTAATAATAGATTTATAAAGTAAACTCCACCAATGAAGTTAATTATTATACTTATAGTTGTTGTAAAATTGAACACTCTTTCTACTAAGAACTGTCCCCCTACTAAAGCTATAATACTTATAAGAGTTCCAACTATAAGAAGTACTGAATGTTTATAAGTTTTAGTTATTTCATAAGTTAAATTAACAACTATTATTCCCAAGAAGGTTATAGGTCCTACTAAGGCTGTTGATAAAGAAACTAGTATTGCAACAAAAAAAAGTATTTTTTTGCTAAACTTATCATAATCAACTCCTAAGTTAATAGCTTGTTCTCTCCCTAAAGACATAACATCTAATTTATTAAAATCTCTATATAATATAACTCCCATAATAACTAGTATAATTACTGATACTACTAATATCTTTGTATTAACTAAACTAAAGGAGGCAAATAACTTTGCTTGAAGGGCATCAAACTCGTTAGGATCTATAATTACTTGCATGAAAGAAGATAAACTTCTAAATAGAGTTCCAATTACTGTTCCAACTAATAATAGAAAGAATATATTATTATTCCCCTTCTTTAAAACCACTTTAAAAAGTATCATTGCTAAAGTAACCATTAAGCTTGCTGATAATAAAAAGTTTATTGTTTTGTTTACCATAAATATTGACGTTGATCCAAAAATAAAAACTACTAAAGTTTGTACCAAGCCATATAATGAATCTAGACCAATAATACTTGGTGTAATAATCCTATTATTTGTTATTGTTTGGAACAATATTGATGCTACTGAAATTGTAGTACCTGCTATTAAGATTCCTAATACCTTTGGAATTCTAATAGATAAATTAAACCTATAATTTTTAACTGTTAATCCCCATACTACAAAAAGTACTAAAGATATTATTGCAATTAAAGATAATATAATTATTTTTCTTTTATTTTTTTTCATTATTTATTCCTCCTAAATATTAGATAAAGGAAGATTACAGCACCAATAACTCCAATAGTTAAATCTATAGGAATTTCATAAGGGGCAATTATTAAACGACTTATAATATCGCATGCCAAAACAAAGCTTGCTCCAAGTAATGCAACTATAGGCATATTATTTTTAAGGTTGTCCCCTTTCCATATAGAAACTATATTAGGTATTATTAATCCAACAAAAGGAATGCTACCTACAGTAATTACAATTAATGATGAAATTATAGCTACTATTACAACTCCAAGATTAGTAACTCTCTTATAATTTAAACCAAGACTTACTGACATTTCTTCTCCCATACCAGCTAAAGTAAATTTATGTACATAAGCAAATGCTATAATTACTAGCGGTATGCTTAAATACAATATTTCATAGTTCCCTTTTAACACAGTTGAAAAATTCCCTTGTAAAAAAGCCCCCATACTTTGATTAAGATTGTACTTATAGGCAAAAAAATCTGTTATTGATCCTATTACATTTCCAAGCATAATACCAACTAAAGGTATAAAAATAACATTTTTTATTTTTATCTTTTTTAAAATAGTCATAAAGATAAAAGTTCCTAATAATGAAAATATAAAAGATAGCATCATTTTTTGAAATATATTCGCTGATGAAAATATTATTAGGGAAAATAAAACACCTAATTTCGCTGAGTCTACCGTTGCTGCTGTACTAGGTGAAATAAATTTATTATTACTTATTTGTTGCATAATAACACCGCTTATACTCATTCCTATTCCTGCAACTAATATACTTAATAGCCTTGGTAATCTGCTTATCATAAGAACTTCTATATCCGAAGGACTTAAGCTTAATATATTTATTTTAGACACTCCAATAAATATGGATATTACTGATAAGATAATAGTAATAGCCAATAAAGATTTTTTAGTCATATGCTCACTCCCGTTACTTGATAATCTATATCAACTGATTATTATTATAGTTGATATAGATTATCATTGTCAATGTTTTATTTTTATATTTTTAAATGAAAAAGATAGAATTTACATAAATTCTCCTTCTGTTCCACAGAAGTAAGAATTAAACTAGGTAAATTCTATCTTATAATTTCTTAATTTATAAATTTTAGTCTCTATATTTTTTAACTTCTTTCTTTACTAAAACTAAAAGATTATTTAGTTCATTTATTTCTCCATCTTGCACTAATTTATTTAATGAACTTTCAAATCTACTAGCTTCTTGAACTTTTCCAAAGGATTTTAAAGCAAGGATATTATTCATTATATTAGTAATAATATCTGACTTAATTTCAAATAACTTTTGTGCATCCTTTATTTCATCCTTAATATCTAGCATAAGTTCATCTAATTCAAAGGCTGCATCAGCAGCTTTCTTAAGCTTATCTCTTACCACATCTGGTAATTGTTTTTTATATTTATAATTTAATGAGTGCTCTATTGTAGCCCAGAAATTCATAGCTAAAGTTCTTATTTGAAATTCAGCTAATATTTCTTTTTGCCCCTCTGCCATGTTAACTGGATATTTTATTACCATGTGGTAGCTTCTATATCCACTTTCTTTTACACCTCTAACATAGTCCTTTTCATAAAGTATCTGCATATCTTTTCTTCTTCTTATTATTTCAACTACAGTATCTATATCATCTACAAATTGACACATTATTCTTATTCCAGCTATATCTTCAATTTCATATTGTAGCCTATCTACTGGGATTTCAAATTTATTAGCTTTCTCTAATAAACTTGAAAGTTCTTTAACCCTTCCAGTTACAAACTCAATTGGTGAGTACTCATTTCTTTTTCTATATTCTTTTCTAATACTCTTGAGTTTAACTTTTAACTCTTCAACTGCCTGCTCATAAGGCATAAAGAAACTTTTCCAATCATTTATCGCCATATTATATCACCCTTTTCAAACTTCACCTTAATTATTATATCAAAAAACTTAATATGTGTAATCAAAATCTTATTTCTTCAAATTAATTATTCTACCTGCATTTTTTATATTATTTCATAATTAGATATAATTGGTAATACAAGGTGATAACCTATGATAAGTTCATTAAAAAGCACACATATTAAAAATTTATCTAATAAAAACGACAAAGATACTATTGATACAAAAAACTTATTTTTCAAAGAAATTTTATGCCCAATATGTGAAAATAAATTTAATACTTTAGCTGTTAAAGTAGATGCTCCTAGGGTTAAATCTAGAGATTCAGATTTATTTATCAGATACTCAAGTGAAAATCCTTACTTTTATGAAGTTTGGGCTTGAATGTATAGATTATTATCACAAGACGATAATGAAAAAAATTATTTAAGTCAAGCATTACTTTCTTTTAATGATACTTATATAAATGAAAAACTCCAGTTTATGGATTAAATAGATTTTCTATTATGTTTCTAATTGGAGAAATAAATAGAAGAATTGATGAAGAAAAAACAGCCTTAAGATGGTTTTCCGAGGTCATTACATCTATAGGCTCACCTCAAAAGGTAAAAGAAATGGCTCGATATGGAAAAGATAAAATTAGGAGGTTATAAAATAGGTTTATTTTCTAAGAAAAAAGCTACTAAATCAGCTAAAGGAAAAAATAGTATCGTCGATGAATTTGCAGCTGATGAAATTAAAGAAAAAGAAAATTTTGCTGAAAAATTTAAAAATGAAATGGTCACCTTAGGGAAGAATAGTTCTAGAATATCTAGTGCTATTAATGATGTCAATAACTCTTTATTATCACTATCTAATGCTACTCTAACACAAGCAGAGAAATCTTCAATTAGTGACTCTGTTAAGGAAATAGATGATTGTATAGCAAATCTGACTTCTGCTTCTTCTGAAAAAGATAATGTATTATCTATAATGTATAAGGTTACTACTATTTCTCAAGAACATTCAGCACTTTCTGAAGAAATTACTGCTAACATGGATCTTCAAAATAGAAGTCTTGAAGAATTAGATAGTAATGTCTCTACTATTAATTATGAATATGTTAAGTATGAAGAATCTCAAACGCGAAATTAGGTAAATTACTTGCACCTTAATAAAAAGCTATTATTAAATATAAAATTAATACTTAAAAATATAAAATCAATGAACAAAGAGGTTGTCCAAAGGAAACCTCTATATTCATTATTATCTATTTTCTTTTATCTCTTCATTTAATTGCCTATTTACTTATTTTAAATTCCAAATACAGAGGAATTCCCACTTAAACTCTTCACTCTTCCCTATTATCTATTACTTAAATAAATAGGTTTATATTTGAGTCGTCTGCTTGACCTAGATAATATCCAACACCACCATAAGTTATTCCATCTATTAATTCTTCCTTTTTAATTCCCATTACATCCATAGACATTGTACATGCTACTATTTCTACTCCACTTTGAATAGCTGCTTCCATAAGTTCTTCTAAAGATTGAATATTTTTATTCTTCATGACACCTCTAATCATCTTAGCACCCATGCCACCCATATTCATTCTTGAAAGTCCTAATTTTTTACTTCCTCTTGGCATCATCATTCCAAAGGCTTTTTCTATTATATTCTTTGGAGTTTTAACCTTTTCTGGTTTTCTAAGTACATTTAATCCCCAGAAAGTAAAGAACATAGTTACTTTTTTACCCATAGTAGCTGCACCATTTGCAATAATGAATGAAGCTATAGCCTTATCTAAATCGCCACTAAATACTACCATAGTTTGCCCATCTTTAACTGGTGCTAGTTTCTTTCCTTGTCCAAGAGTTTTTGAAACTTTATCTTCTAATTCATCTTCACCTAATAACTGATTTGAGCATTTCATAAGCGTTGCTTCTATTATTCCCTTACTCTTTTCAAGATTTATTAATCTATTGTTTGTCTTAGTTGCCCATGCTTCTATATCTCTATAGAATCCTGGATCAGAAGCTTTAACTTTTAATACTTCACCGTCAAACATTGTATCCATTGTCATCTTAACTTGCATTAAAGGTCCTGGACATGATAATCCAGTTGCATTTAATTTTCTAACTTTATCTAAGGCAACTTCCTTCATAACTACATCCTCTTCATTATCATTAAAATCTATAGTCTTTGCTTTATAATCCCAGTTTGAATAAGTTTTATATCCACCATTTAAGTTTCTAACATTAAATCCATTTGCTTCTAGTAATCTAGCTGCAATATATCCTCTTATACCCACTGCACAATATACTAATATTTCTTTATTCTTATCTAATTTATCTAAATTACTTCTTAAATCATTAAGTGGTATGTTTAATGAATTTTCTATACTGCCTAACTCAACTTCTTCCACATCTCTAGTATCTAATAGAATTTGCTTATCACTATTAAAATTCTTTAGTTCTTCTACGTTTATTAACTTAACTAAGTCTTTTCTTTGGTTTTCTGCCATAAATCCAGCCATATTAGCTGGTGATTTTGCTGATAAAAACGGTGGTGCATAAGCTAAATCTAATTCAGCTAAATCTTCCATTCTGCCACCAAACTTTATTGAAGTTGCAATTACATCTATAAATTTATCCACGCCCTCATAGCCTAGTGCTTGTGCTCCTAATATCTTACCTTCTTTGTCATAAATCACTTTAATATTTAAGGGAATTGCGTTAGGATAATACCCTGCATGGCTCATAGGATGTAAATAGACTTTATCATATTCAATTCCATATCTATTTAAGGTTCTCTCATTATTACCTGTTGAAGCTGCTACCATATCAAATACTTTAATTATTGAAGTTCCTAGACTTCCCTTATAAGCACTCTTTATGCCTGCAATATTATCAGCAATTATTCTTCCATGCTTATTAGCTGGTCCAGCAAGGGGTATAAAGGCTTCTTTTCCATTTACATAGTCTCTAACTACTACAGCATCTCCACCTGCATATATTCCTTCTATATCAGTTTCCATATTCTCATTTACTACTATATGACCTCTTTCTCCAAGGTTTATTCCAGTATCCTTTATAAATCTTGTATCAGGCATTACCCCTATAGCAGATATAACCATATCAGCTTTAATAACTCTTTCATCATCAAGCATTACATTTATTGAATTTCCCTCTTCTGAGAAAGCAATTACTTTATTATTTAAAATAATACTTACTTCATTATCATTTAATTCTTTTTCAATTATATTTGAAAATTCTGAATCAAATGGTGCTAAAATATGTGGAGCAGCTTCTATTAATGTTACATTAATATCTTTTTCTTTTAAGTTTTCTGCCATCTCAATACCGATAAAGCCTCCACCTATAACAACTGCTGATGTTGTACTTCCTTTATCTACGTATGATTTTATCTTGTCTATATCTGAAACATTTCTAACAGTAAAAATTTTATTACTATCTATTCCTGGTAAATTAGGAGTTATTGGTTTTGCACCTGGTGCTAAAACTAAATAATCATAGCTTTCATCATATATACCATTTTTACTTTTTACTTTTACTGATTTATTTCTTGGATTAACTTCAATAACTTCACTATTTATTCTTACATCTATATTAAATCTATCTTTCATTTGTTCAGGTGTTTGAAGTAAAAGTGCTTCTCTATCTTGTATTACTTCTCCTACATAATAAGGTAGTCCACAATTTGCAAAAGAAATATATTCTCCCCTTTCAAAAATTACTATATCTATGTCTTCTTTTAACCTTCTAAGTCTAGCAGCAGCTGAAGCTCCTGCTGCAACTCCTCCAACTATTAATACTTTTTGTTTCATTATTAATCCTCCTGGCATTTATA
>NZ_JBNPON010000075.1:0-13489 GCF_050315195.1 Clostridium sp. SGI.024
CTATTATACTAGCTCCCATAAATAATAAGGCTGATATAATCCAAAGGCCTAATATACTTAAAAAGACTTCTTTTGTAGCTCCACCATAGATTGATTTAAATATGGCGTTTGAAGCTAAGGAGTTAGGTGTTAATTTAGCTATAAATCCAATGATTCCACCAAAGTTTACTTTAACAAAACCACCACTTAAGAATGTAAATATAGGAACTAAAACATTTAATAAAGCTAGTCCTAGCAATCCTTTTTTTGTAGTCATTACTGCAAATATACCTAGCATTGTAGATAATACTGATAATGAAAAGGCTGTTAATATTATTGTTGGCAGGTTAGTGCCAAAATTAACTCCAAAAGCAAAATTAGATATTATTAGAAGTATTAGTACTTGAACCATAATTGTAAGAACTACACCAATACCTTCACCAACAAATATTTCACTAAGTTTTAAAGGTGTTGATCTAAATCTACTACCAACTGAACCATAATAAGATTTATCTATAGCAAAGTTAGCATAAATAGAGCCATACATTACTATCATTACAAGCATTGTTACTGCATAATAATCAATAGCAGAAGGCTTTTTACCTGATATGGATACTGATTCATCTTGGAAGTTATTATTTTGTTCTATGGTAAAGTTTCTTGCTTGAATCTTAGCTAGAGCTTCCATTGCATTTGCTGAAGAAGAATAAGTTTCTATTATTCCCTTAACTATTGAAACTCCTAATTGATTAAATTCAGAACCAACTAGTTCTAATTTTCCAGTAGAATTTTCATCATATATAACTAAGGCATCATATTTTCTATTTTCCACTAAGTCTTCTCCTTCTTGAACATTAGTTATCTTTTCAACTTGTATAATATCACTAAGCTCATCTAGGGTAATAAAGTTTTCAAAGGTCTCAGCACCTTTAGTTGTATCATTATTTACATATAATAAATTTATTTTATCAACAGTTCTTGCTGTAAAGTCATCATTATTTTTAAGAGCATTTCCTAGTATTAATATTAAAAATATTGGTATTAAGATCATTGTTATAAGGCTTTGTATATCTCTTAATGATTGGAGTAGTCTATATTTTACTATGGTTAAAATTTTCATAAGCTAAGACCTCCTTAATCTCTAAGGCTTCTACCAGTAAGTTGAAGAAATACTTCTTCTAATGAAGCTATACTTCCATCTTCATGTTTTACTAAAGCCTTAAGTTCATCGTTAGTACCTTTTGCAATTATTTCACCGTGATCTATTATGCATATGTCAGAACAAATGCTATCAACTTCCTCCATATAGTGTGAAGTATAAATTACAGTTGAGCCTTGCTCATTTAATTTCTTTATAGTTTCTAAAATATTATTTCTTGATTGAGGATCAATACCTACTGTTGGTTCATCAAAGATTATTAATTTAGGTTTATGAACAATAGCACACGCTATATTTAATCTTCTTTTCATTCCACCAGAAAACTTAGGAGGAAAATCTTTTTTTCTATCCCATAGGCCTACAAATTCAAGAGTTTCCTTTACAGCAGCTTTAAGGTCTTTTCCTCTTAGCCCATATAATTCTCCAAAAAATTTAATATTTTCTTCTGCTGTTAAATCATCTATTAAAGCTAAATCTTGTGGAACAACACCTAAGTTTTTCTTAATGGATAGTGAGTTTTCTTTTATATTATTTCCAAATATTTTAACTTCTCCAGAGTACTTAGAGAAAAGTCCACTTAAAATACTTATTGTTGTAGTCTTACCAGCTCCATTTGGTCCTAAGAATCCGAAGATTTCTCCTTCTTTAATATTTAGATTTTCTATATTTACTGCTTTAAAATCTTTATAGTTTTTAACTAGATTTTTTATTTCTATTATCAATACAATTACCTCCTATATGAACATTGTTCATTTAAATCTATATAAATAGTAATACTATAATAGAATTGGCACAAACATAGAAATAACTTAAATTACCTTATATTCAGTAAGCTAGATAAAATATCTTAAACATAATAGGATTTACTTATAAATGCATTTTAAATGTACATATTTCAATATATATATATGTATAAAACTTGTTGAATTAAGTTATTTATAGAAAATATAAAACAATAACATTATAATTATAATATGTTAAGATTTGCGATTTAAGGAGAAGTATATGAAGTATAAATATAAGTTTAAATGTAAATCCTTTAATAAACTTAATATAAATGAACTTTACGAAATAGTTAAGTCTAGATATGAAGTCTTTGCTTGTGAGCAAGAAATAACTAGTGAAAATGATTTTGATGATAAAGATAAAGAATGCATGCATTTATTTGCTATGGATAATGAAAACCAAAGGGTAATAGGATATTGTAGATTATTAACACCTGGACTTTCTTACGAAGAAGCTTCAATTGGCAGAGTTTTAGTGCTGAAGGAATATAGAAATAAAGGATTAGCTAAGGAAATGATGCTTAAGGCAATAGAAGAAATAAAGAAGAATTATAATGTTAGTAACATAACAATATCAGCTCAAACATATATTAAAAATTTATATATATCTGTTGGATTTAAAGAGGTATCAGAAGAATATGAAGAAGCAGGAATATCTCATGTAAAAATGAAATTTAGAATGTAATACAAGGAGAATTTATGAGGAGATATTTCATTTATAAACTTCTTTTATTCTGTTAATAAAATGTAAATATTCGCATATTAGGATATTAACTTGTGAAAATATATGTTTAGGTTAATTATCGGCTTGAATAATAGTAATTTTCTGAAAAATACAAAAAATACGTTGATTAATAACGAATGAAATGATAATATATTAATGTAATATTCGATAATGAAAGAGGTTTTTTTATGGAAAAGTTTTTTAAACTTAAGGAAAATGGTACAGATGTTAAGACAGAATTAATGGCTGGATTAACAACATTTCTAACAATGGCTTATATTTTATTCGTAAACCCATCTATTTTATCAGCAGCAGGTATGGATAAGAATGCTGTTTTTGTTGCTACTATTATTGCAGCAGCAATAGGTACTTTAGTAATGGGATTAGTAGCGAATGTACCTTTTGCACAAGCACCTGGAATGGGATTAAATGCATTTTTCACTTTTACAGTAGTATTAGGTTTAGGATTTACATGGCAACAAGCATTAGCTATGGTATTTATATGCGGAATTATTAATATAATTATTACCACTACTAAAATAAGAAAAATGATAATACAAGCTATCCCTCACTCACTTCAATATGCAATTTCAGGTGGTATAGGTTTGTTTATTGCATTTTTAGGTATTAAACAAGCTCATTTTCTTACTTTTACAGGAGATGCTTCTGGTCTAATTTCTTCAGCAGGAGATTCATCAGTATTTAATAGTGTAAATTTAGCATTAACTAATTTTAAGGATCCTGTAGCAGTTCTATCATTAATAGGATTAGTAATTACAGTTATATTAATGCTTTTAAAATTTAAGGGAGCAATTCTACTAGGAATTCTTTTAACTACAGTTATAGGAATTTTTACTGGAGGAACACAAGTACCTGATTTTTCTCAAATTAGTTTTGGAATACCAAGTATAGCTCCTACATTCTTTAAATTAGATTTTGCAGGATTATTTAGTGATCCATCTAAGATATCTTTAGTATTAATTACAATATTTGCATTCTCTTTATCAGATACTTTTGATACAATTGGAACATTCTTAGGAACAGGAAGAAAAGCAGGAATATTTGATGATAATGATGAAAAACTATTTGAAAGCGAAAATAACTTTTCATCAAAATTAGAAAGAGCATTATTTGCAGATGCAACAGCAACATCAATTGGAGCACTTTTAGGAACAAGTAATACAACTACATATGTTGAAAGTGCAGCTGGAATTGGACAAGGTGGAAGAACTGGATTAACATCAGTTACAGTAGCAGTATTATTTATACTATCACTATTTATAGCACCAATAATGGGTATGGTACCATCAGCAGCTACAGCTCCAGCTTTAATAGTAGTAGGTATTTTAATGATGGAATCTTTCAAGAATATTGATTGGTCTGATTTTGAAGTAGCTATGCCAGCATTCTTTGTAGTAACATTTATGCCTTTTACAGGAAGTATTTCAAATGGTGTAGCAGCAGGATTTGTAGCATATTGCTTAGCTAAAATAGTTAAGAAAGAAGCTAAAGACGTTCATCCAATAATGTATATAGTTACTGCATTATTCTTGATTAACTTTATAATAAATGCACTGTAATAATAGATTATATTATTCAAATTTGAGATAAATAATAAATAAATTTAACTGATGAAGTATCAAATAGTTTATATTGATATTTCATCAGTTTTTATTTTTTAACATTTATATTTTAAGAACAATATGATATATTAAAAGTTAAAGTTTATTATTTATAAAAATAGTGGAGGATTGTTAAATGGGTAAACCGCATGGTAGGAGCTGTGTATTAATAACTGGAGCTACTACTGGTATAGGATATGAATTAGCTAAGCTATATGCAGAGGATAAAAGTAATTTAATTTTAATTGCAAGAGATGAAGATAGATTAAAAGAGGTAAAGGATGAATTGAGTTTGTATAGTATTAATATTTATACTATTGCTTTAGATTTATCTGAGGATAACTCTTGTGAAAAAGTATTAGAATATGTGAATAAAAATAATTTGTCTGTGGATATTTTAATTAATAATGCAGGTGTAGGTTCTTTTGGATATTTGAGTGAAATAGAAATGGAAAAGGAACTTAAGTTAATTGATATAAATATTAGAGCTTTAACAGAATTAACAAAAATCTTTCTACCAGCTATGATTGAGCATGGAGAAGGAGCTATAATGAATGTGGCATCAACAGCAGCATTTTGTGCTGGACCGAAGATGGCAACTTATTATGCTTCAAAATCCTATGTACTAAATTTCACAGAAGCTTTATATGAAGAAGTAAAAAGAAATAATATTAAAATAAGTTGTTTATGCCCAGGGCCTGTAAAAACAAGCTTCCAAGAAAAGTCTGGCATAAAGAAGAAGGAAGCTGCAAAAAAAGCATTAATGGCACCTAATGAAGTAGCTAGAATTGCTTATAGAGATTTTAAAAAGGGAAAGCCTATAATAATCCCTGGATTTAAAAATAAAATAATTATACTGTTCAATAAATTTATACCGAGGAGTTTAGCTAGAAAGATAATATTTATGATGAACAAAGGTTAGGTGATATTATTGGAGGATTTAAAAGAAGAAATTTTAGAATTATATGAGACTTTAATAGATAATGGAGTTACTTTTTATTATGGAAGTGAATCAATACCAACTGCTGAAGTAACAAAATTTGATATATTAGAAGATAAGAGAATTCAAATAGAATTAAATGATTTTGAGGTATATGAAATTGATATTGATGATTTTATAGAATACCATTCAAAAGAAGGATCTAATTATCATACATGGCCTGATATTAGAAAGTTTGATACCAAACTTTCTATAATGAATAATGAATAATGTAAAATGTAGAATTAAGGAAGAAATTCAGCAAATGGCTGAATTTCTTTATTTTTTAATCTTTAGGATTTTATAAAAAGGGTGCCATGAGAATAACTTTTTATAAATTCCTTCATTAAGTCGTGAAGTCTATCTATTTATTATCCATTTATTTGTGTGTTTAATTAAATTCGTATTATTTTACTAATAGTATTTTTCTTAGGTTCCTTTTTAATAAATATATTTTTATAAGGAGAGTTATGCTCTACACCAATTCCTGTAGAGTTACTTTCTGAATAAATTAATATGTTTTCATTGAGTAATGAGTAAAATTCATCATATTCATCATCTGTAAGATTTTTATTAAAGCACATAATTTTTAATCTTTGACTTCTAAAACCATTCCTATAGGATGGTGGAAGATGAGAAAAGTCTTGTATTACAAAACCTAGTTTGGAGTAAAACCTTAGTCTTTTAATAGATATATCTTCACATGGTGTATCTATTTCTAAAATTATTGTGGCATCTTTTTTGCAAAATTCTTTTATAATCTTAGATCCGTAGCTCTTACCCCTTAGTTTTGGAGAGATGGCTAAATGCTCAATATAAATATATTTATCTATGTTCCAATAAAAGAGTAGACCTATTAAATTCTTGTTTTCACAAATAGCAGTACAATAATAGTTTTCATCTTTTAAAACTTCTAGTTGATTCATTGCATTTCTTTGCTCATATAAAGGAAAGCTTTTTCTATATATTTTCATTAAATCTTTCCAGTAGTAATCATCTTTTGACTTTATTCTTATAAATTCCATTTAGTCCTCCCCAGTTGATAGTTTAAATTAAATAAGAATTCAGCTGTAAGCTGAATTCTCAGTTTGTTGAAAAATACAGTTTTTTCAAATAATTTACATTGGTAAAATATTTCCTAAATTATGAATTAAGACTTTATATTATGAAATACTAATTTCTAAAAATAACTTCTTCTTTTGAGAACATAAATTTAGCAAATGTAATGGCTGCAATTATATAAACTATATGCCAACCTATAACTAAAGCTATGTGTTTGATATCAAATATTCCAACTGTAAATTCCTTCATTAAGCAAATTGCATTTGTTACAGGAATATTAAAGAATAGAGGGTTTATCCCCTTAGCATCCATCATATATGGAATAAAGGATAAAATCATAGTTGGCATTGTAATAGCAGCTAAGTAAGAGTTAGCTTCTTTAGTTGATCTTGCATATATACTTACTGAAATTTGAAGCGCTGATAATGCTACCAGAACTAAGCAACCTACTACTAACATACCTAATATAGTTGATGGTGCTAAGTTAAATTGTATTTCTCCTTCACCAAAACTCATAAATCTTTGCATTGAGAAAACCATAGCAGTTAAGTTTGCAATTAATGCTATAAAAGATACTGTACATAAAGCTGTTATCTTACCCCAAAGCAAAGAGGACCTCTTAGCTGATGTGGAAAGTAGTGGTTCAAAAGTAAACCTTTCTTTTTCACCTGCACCTAAATCAGCTGCCATACCAACAGTTGAAGATACCATTAATATTACGATTAGTGTTGGTATCATGGTAAGGAGCATAGATGCCATTCCATTTACATCTTCATTATCTGTGCTTATTCCAGATTTAACATTAATATCAAAAGGTTTTAATACTGAAGGGTCAATGCCACTTGCAGCTAATCTTTGTTCTACAATTGTGTTTTTATAATTCTCATAAATTTCACTAACCATGCTACTTGCAATCATTGATTTATTTGATTCATCATCAATTAATAAATCAATAGTATCATTTTTACCAGCAGCAATATTTTCATCAAAGTTTTCTGGAATATTGATTATTAATTGAATATCTCCATTTTTTAAAGCCTCAGTAGGTGAGTCTACATCAGGAGTTTTTATATTTTCTAAGGAGGTAATTACTTTTGCCATAGCAGAATCAGTATCACCATCTATATAAATGTTAATTTCTTTTTCAACATCAGTTTGAGCTTTCTCCATTGATGAAGACATAAACTTAAACATTAGAGGATAAATAAGAATTGGAAGTATTAATGTAAATACTAATGTTTTTTTATCTCTTATAATATCTAATAATTCTTTCTTTAAAACAGTTAAAAAATTACTCATTAGTATGTCCTCCTATAAGTTTTAAGAATGTTTCCTCAAGATCATTATTATTATATTTTTCTGCTAATTGTTGTAATGTACAATTTTCAAGAAGCTTTCCTTTATTAATAATTACAACTCTATCACATAGTTTTTCTACTTCTTTCATAGAGTGACTTGAAAATAATATAATCTTATTTTCTTTTTTACATTGAAGTATAAAGTCTTGTACAATTCTTGCAGCACTTACATCTAAACCAGTGGTTGGCTCATCAAATAACATAACTGATGGATTATGAACTATGGATCTTGCAATGGAAATTTTTTGTTTCATTCCTCTTGAATACTTACCAACAGGCTTATTTATATAGTCTTCCATTTCAAAACTTTTAGCTAACGCATCTATTCTTTCATCTGCCTCTTTTTTATTCATTCCATATAGATTAGCGAAATATCTTATGTTTTCTCTTCCAGTTAATCTGTCGTATAATCCTACATCTCCACCAAAAAGTATTCCAATTTCCTTTCTAACCTTTTCTGGTTCTGATTTAACATCAATATCATTTACTTTAATATCTCCTCCTGAGATTTCTAACATTGTAGAAATCATTCTCAAAGTTGTTGTTTTACCAGCACCATTTTCACCAAGTAGTCCCACAATTTCCCCCTTATTAACAGTAAAAGATAGGTTATCTACTACTTTTGATTTCTTAAAACTTTTACTAACATTATTTAAAATAAGCATGATGTACCCCCTTTTTATTTTTTTTGTAGTATGCTTTATTCGATTAAGAGTTATTACATACTATATTATAACATTAAAAAAATTAATATCAATAATAATTATAGAATATTTTTACAATTATTCGAAGAAAAAAATATAAAATATATTAATTTTTTGTTGATATTATTATCATTAGTGAAATTAAAGAATAAACAATATATATTAATTATTGATATTTAAGGAAACCGGATAATGGAATACAATTAAGTGCTATATAAAGAAAGTTATTTTATAACAATATAAAATAATTTCTAAGTATATTGGTATAAAAATAAATAAATGTGAATAAATATTCATAAAGGTATTTTAAAATGAGTATATTTATTGTATTATTTATAATAGGTAAATAATATATAACTTATCTACTATCAGTATATTTATATCAGTAAAATATTTAATGAAATATGAAGCAAATAATCTAATGCATATTTTCATAATATATTACCCTGTATAATTATTAATGTGAAATTCCTTGACATATATATTGATAAAATATAGAATATTATCAAAAAGATAATTAAATTTTATACAAGTTAAAAAGTACACTTTAAATTGGTCCTGTGAGGCCAGAAAGGGAGTATGTATTTATGTTATATTTATATTCACAAAATAATTGCATAGAGATGTCAGTTAGGACCTTTTCTAATACTGATATTAAATATAGAAGGATAGTAGGGAGAGAACTATAATTTGTTGTCTCCTTAATATCCTTTTTTATTTTAGTAAGATAAGCTTTTAAAAAGTGTATTTTTAGCTATATATATTTATATTTTGGGAGGGCTAAATATGAAAGCAAAGCTAATATTAGAGAATGGCATGATTTTTGAAGGTAAAGCCTTTGGATATTTAAAAGACAGTATAGGAGAAGTAGTCTTTACTACAGGTATGACAGGCTATCAAGAGGTTTTAACTGATCCATCCTATTATGGACAAATAGTTACTATGACTTATCCTCTTATAGGGAACTATGGAATAAACTTAGAGGATATGGAATCAAAAACACCAAAGGTTAAGGGATTTATAGTAAGAGAAAAATGTAATTTTCCAAATAACTTTAGATGTGAAATGGACCTTGAAAGTTATTTAAAACAAAATAAGATTATAGGTTTAGAAGGCATAGACACAAGAGCATTAACTAAGGTATTAAGAAATCATGGAACTATGAAGGGTATGATTTCTTTAGAAGATGTAACTTTAGAAGAGGTAAAAGAAAGAGTAGAGGGCTTTTCAAATAAAGATGCAGTTAGTATAGTAAGTACGAAAGAAAAGTATACTATAGATGGAAAAGGAAAGCATGTAGCAATAATTGATTTTGGAATAAAAGAAAATATAATTAGAAACTTTAAAAAGAGAGGCTGTAAATTAACAGTATTTCCAATGAGTGCAACTGCAGAAGAAGTTTTAAAAGTAAATCCAGACTTAGTATTTTTATCAAATGGACCTGGAGATCCAGAAGACCTAGGGGATGTAATAGAAAATATAAAGAATTTAGTAGGAAAGAAACCTTTAGTAGGTATATGTCTAGGGCATCAACTTTTAGCATTAACTTTAGGGGGTAAAACCACTAAATTAAAATTTGGACACAGAGGATGTAATCATCCAGTTAAAGATTTAGAAGAAAATAAAGTCCATATTACATCACAAAATCATGGATATGTTGTTGAGACATTACCAGAGGATGTTGTAGCAACTCATATTAATATTAATGATGGAACTATTGAAGGGATGAAGCATACAAAGCTTCCAATATTCTCAGTTCAATTCCATCCAGAAGCTGCAGCAGGGCCACAGGATAGCGAATATATATTTGATAAATTCATAAAGTATGCACTATAGGAGGAGTTAGGATATGCCATTAAATAAAGATATTAAAAAAGTTTTAGTTATAGGATCAGGTCCAATAGTTATAGGCCAAGCAGCAGAATTTGATTATTCAGGAACTCAAGCTTGCCAAGCTTTAAAAGAAGAAGGAATAGAAGTAGTATTAGTAAATTCAAATCCAGCAACTATTATGACGGATGAAGAAGTTGCTGATAAGATTTATATAGAGCCATTAACAGTAGAATTTTTAGAAAAAGTTATTGAAAAAGAAAGACCAGATAGTATGATTACAGGAATGGGTGGTCAAACAGGACTTAACCTAGCTGTAGAATTATACGAAGCAGGAATTTTAGATAAATACAATGTAAAAGTAATTGGTACATCTATTCAATCTATCAAGGAAGGAGAAGATAGAGAACTTTTCAGAGATATGATGAATAGAATTAATGAGCCAGTTATCCAAAGTGAAATCATAACTGAAATGGAAGCAGGAATTAAATACGCAGAAAAAATAGGTTATCCAGTAATAGTTAGACCAGCTTATACACTAGGAGGAACTGGTGGTGGAATAGCTGATAATGAAGCACAGTTAAGAGAAATATTAGCATCAGGATTGCAATTAAGTACAATAGGACAAGTTTTATTAGAAAAGTCAGTTAAAGGATGGAAAGAAATAGAGTACGAAGTAATGAGAGACTCTTATGGAAACTGTATAACTGTATGTAACATGGAGAACATTGACCCAGTAGGTATTCATACAGGAGATAGTATAGTTGTAGCACCATCACAAACTTTATCAGATAAAGAATATCAAATGCTTAGAACATCAGCGATAAATATAATAAATGCTGTAGGAATCGAAGGAGGATGTAATGTACAATTTGCGTTAAATCCAAATTCTTTTGAATATGCAGTAATAGAAATTAATCCAAGAGTTTCAAGATCATCAGCATTAGCCTCTAAGGCAACAGGTTATCCAATAGCTAAGCTTGCAGCAAAGATAGCTTTAGGATATGGATTAGATGAAATCAAGAATGCAGTAACTCAAAAAACATATGCTTGCTTTGAACCAACCTTAGACTATGTAGTAGTTAAGATACCAAAGTGGCCATTTGATAAGTTCTTTACAGCAGATAGAGCTTTAGGAACAAAAATGATGGCAACTGGAGAAATAATGGCTATAGGAGCTAATTTAGAAGCAGCATTATTAAAGGGAATAAGAAGCTTGGAAATTGGCAAGTATTCATTAGATCATCCAAAGTTTAAAGAACTTAGTATTCAAGAATTAAAATCCATAGTAGTTAAACCAGATGATGAAAGATTATTTGCTTTAGCTGAAATGATAAGAAGAGATTATAGAATCGAAAGTATTGCTAAAATAACAGGAATAGATATATTCTTCTTAGAAAAGTTTAAATGGATAGTAGAAGAAGAAACTAGATTAAAGTTAAGTAAAATAGAAGATTTAGATAAAGAATGGTTATTAAATTTAAAGAAAAAAGGATTTTCAGACAAGGCTATAGCAGATATGCTTAAAGTTAGTCCAGAAGATGTTTATAGATTAAGAACTATATGGAATATTAAACCTGCATATAAAATGGTTGATACTTGTGGAGGGGAATTTGAAGCTTTATCACCATATTACTACTCAACTTATGAGCAATATGATGAAGTAGAAGTATCTGATAAGAAAAAAGTAATAGTTATAGGATCAGGTCCAATAAGAATAGGCCAAGGTATAGAATTTGATTATGCTTCAGTACACTGTGTAAAATCATTAAAGAGAATGGGTATTGAAACTATAATAGTAAATAACAATCCAGAAACGGTAAGTACAGACTTTAATATTTCTGATAAATTATACTTTGAACCATTAACTGAAGAAGATGTATTAAATATAATTGAAAAAGAAAATCCATATGGAGTTATCCTTCAATTTGGTGGACAAACAGCTATAAAGCTTGCTAATTTCTTAAAGGAAAAAGGAATTAAGACTTTAGGAACTACAGCAGATCAAATAGATATGGCTGAAGATAGAGAAAAGTTTGATGAATTATTAGAAAGCCTAGGAATTGATAGACCAAAGGGTAAGGGAGTTTGGACTATGGAAGAAGGCTTAGAAGAGGCTAGAAGATTAGGCTTCCCAGTGTTAGTAAGACCTTCATATGTTCTAGGTGGACAAGGAATGGAAATTACCCATGATGAGACTGAATTAAAATATTATCTAAAGAATGCTTTTGCAAAGGATAAAAAGAATCCTATTTTAGTAGATAAATACTTAATGGGTAGAGAAATAGAAGTAGATGCTATATCAGATGGAGAAGAGATATTAATTCCAGGAATTATGGAGCATTTAGAAAGAGCTGGAGTTCACTCAGGAGATTCAGTTACAATGTATCCAAGTCAAAATATTACTAAAGAAATTAAAGATAAAGTTTTAGATTATACAAAGAAATTGGCTATTGCTATTGGAATAAAAGGAATGATAAATATTCAGTTCATAGAGTTTGAAGGTGAGCTATATATAATAGAAGTTAATCCAAGAGCTTCAAGAACTGTTCCATATATAAGTAAGGTAAGCAAAGTGCCAATAGTAGATTTAGCTACAAAAGTAATGCTTGGATATAAATTAAAAGATTTAGGATATGGAGTAGACATATACAAGGAGCCAGATTTAGTATCTGTTAAGGTTCCAGTATTCTCAACTCAAAAGCTTCCTAAAGTAGAAGTATCCTTAGGACCTGAAATGAAGTCTACAGGAGAAGTTTTAGGAATAGGAAGAAATGTTCAGGAAGCATTATATAAGGGATTTGTAGCAGGAAGTATGTATCCTTCAAATAAGAAGAATAAGATATTAGCAACGATAAAGAACCATGATAAGAAAGAGTTCTTGCCAATAGCTAAGATGTTGGCTGAAGTTGGATATAAATTTGTTGCAACTGAAGGAACAGCAAAGCTTTTAAGAGAAGCTAATATAGAAGTAGAAGTTGTAAGAAAATTACATGAAGAAAGCCCAAATATATTAGATGTAATTAAGAATAAAGAAGTTGATTTAGTAGTTAATACTCCAACTAAGGGAAATGACTCTAATAGAGATGGATTCTTAATAAGAAGAGCTGCAGTAGAAAGAAATATCGGAGTAATAACAGCTTTAGATACACTTAGAGCAATAGCAGAAGTAAAAGTTCAAGGAATAGATAAAAAGGATTTAGAAGTATTTGATATAACAGAATAAAAATACAATATCAAATAATGATAAAGAGATGTTTAGGTAATTAACTAAACATCTCTTTTTA
>NZ_JBNPON010000076.1:0-13088 GCF_050315195.1 Clostridium sp. SGI.024
AAGTAAATTTATATAATTAATTTATTTCTTTGTCTAGCATATCTAGTAATTCATTAAATCTTTCTATAGTTGCTTCTAGAGGTTTAGAAGTAGTCATATCAACTCCAGCATTTTTAAGAATTTCTATTGGGTAGTCACTTCCACCACTCTTTAAGAAATTAATATATTTTGGAACCGCCTCTCCCTTTCCTTCTAAAATGGCTTTTGCAAAAGCTGATGCTGCTGCATATCCTGTTGCATATTGATAAACATAAAAATCTGAATAGAAATGTGGTATTCTTGCCCATTCTATATCTATTTCATTATCAACTACCATATCCGGTCCAAAATACTTAACATTTAGATCATGCCAAGCCTTATTATAATCTTCAGCTGTTAAAGGAATTCCCTTTTCTAATGATTCATGAGTGTAAAGTTCAAACTCTGCAAACATTAGCTGTCTAAATACTGTAGTTCTTATTTGCTCTAATTCTTGATTTATTAAATATAGCTTTTTATTCTTGTCTTCTTCTTTATTTATTAAATGATGAATTAATAAAGCTTCATTTGTAGTTGATGCTACTTCTGCACAGAACAATGTATAACCTGCATAAATATATGGTTGTTCTTTTCTTGAATAATAAGAATGTATTGAATGTCCCATCTCATGTGCTAAGGTTGAAACATCATGTAATTCATAATTATAGTTTAAAAGTACATATGGCATAGTTTTATAACCACCCCAAGAATATGCTCCACCTCTTTTACCTTTATTTTGATAAATATCTATCCATCCATTTTGAACTCCTGATTTAAATATGTCTAAATATTCATTTCCTAAAGGCTTTAAACCTTCAACAACCATATCTACCGCTTTATTAAATTCAATATGTTCCTTAGGTATTTCAATTACTGGAACATATAAATCATACATATGCATTTCATCAAGTCCTAATAACTTTTTCTTTAATGATACATATCTATGAAGAGACTTTAAATTTGCATCAATAGTATTAACTGCATTTTTGTATACTTCTAATGGTATATCATTTGGCTTAAGAGAGGCCTCAAGAGCTGAATTATACTTTCTTATTTTTGCAGCAAAATTAAAGTTTTTAATTGAACTGCTTAAGGTTGTTGCAAAAGTATTTTCTAAATTCTTGTATTTGCCAAATAAAGTTTCAAAAGCTTCTTTTCTAACTTTTCTGTCCTTACTCTTTATAAAAGAAGAATAATTTCCTTCAGTAAGTTCAACTTTTTCTCCATCTTCATCTATAATATCACCAAACCTCATATCTGCATTAGTTAACATATTATGAATAGATGAAGGAGCATCTAAGCAATCAGAAACTGAAGCTAAAAGTTCTTCTTCTGACTTACTTAATATATGTGGCTTTTCCTTTAAAATATCTTCAAACATAAATTTGTAAGTTTTAAGTTCTTCATTATTATTTATTATATCTCTTATAAGACTTTCCTCTTGGCTAAGTATTTCTGGAACAAAATAAGCTGTATAAGAAGCATATTCAGCCATATATGCATCAACTTTATTCATCATAGCTTGATATTTAGAGTTTGAAGTATCTTCATCACACTTTAAATGTGCATAAATATATATTGTTTCTGCTTTAATACCTAAATCAACATACTTATCTAAAAATTCTTTTATATTTTCTTTATTATTTAATTTACCTTCAAACTCCTTAAGGGATGGTGCTTCCTCTTTTAATTCCTTAAAAGCATTTTCCCATTCTTCATCACTAGCAAATATTTCCTCTAACTTCCATTTATCTTTTGCCTCTATTTCTTCTCTTTTTTTCAATACCTTTAAATCACTCATAATATATCTGCCTAAATTAGGCTCTCCTTTCTAAATATATTCACTTTCTTTTCCTTCAATATTTTTAAAAGCTTCTTCCATTGAATACTCTATTAAATTTACACAATTATTAATTCTTCCCTTCATAAATTCATAATCATCTACATATTTAAATTTAATTAAAAATGTAGGATTATATTCATCTAATACATCCTCTATATCAAATTCTTCCTTAACAAAGGCTTCATAATTAAATAAATCGTATATAGCTGAGTATTCCCATTCTTCAACATCTTTATTTGTATCAAATAATAAATTCACTTCGCCATTAAGTACAAATAATTTTTTTACAAATAAAGCTCCTTCAGAAACTTGAAAGCTACCTAATTCCTTAGTTATAAATCCTGTATCCTTATCCTTTTCCATTAAAACTAAGCTCGAAAAATCCATTTATTTATCCTCCAAATCTTCACATTTGTATTCTTATATATATATTATATGTTTTATTCATATTATATAGCAATATATGTATTAATTCTATGTGTCAAAATATATTATTTAGTAAATAATACTTAATATATTATTATCATATAAAAAGTATTTATTGCAAATCATTTGCATTATCATATATAATTAGTCTAGAATATTTAGGAGATGATTTAATGATTGATATAAAGAACCTATGTTTTTCATATACAAATAAACCACCATACATACTTAATGATATTAGTTTGAACCTTCCTAAAGGAATTTATTTATCTATAGTAGGTGAAAATGGAAGTTGTAAAACAACATTAATAAAATTAATTTTAGGATTACTAAAGCCTACTTCTGGGAGTATTGAAATTGATTCAAACTCTATAGGTTATGTTCCTCAAAGATTAGACTCATTTAACTCACAATTTCCAATTACAGTTAAAGAAGTTTTATCTTGCCATAAAAAGACATTAAAAAATAATTCAATTGATATAGATTCAATTCTTAAAGATGTCAATATGTTAGATTTTAAAAATAGACTTTTAGGTATGTTATCTGGTGGTCAACAGCAAAGAGTTTTAATTGCTCGTGCTTTAATGGGAAATCCAGATATAATTATATTAGATGAACCTTCAACAGGTGTTGATGAAAATAATCAAAAAGAAATATATAATATTTTAAAAAAATTAAATAAAGAAAATAAAAAAACAATAATATCAATAGAACATAATCTAGATATAGCAATAAACAACTCAACTCATATTCTTAGAATAGAAAATGCTAGTACAAGATTATTTACTGTTAATGAATTTATAGAATATAAAAAAAATAGTTTTAATGATTAATTATTAAGAAAGGTTAGATTATATGCTTCAATTACCATTTATGCAAAATGCTTTTATGGCAGGCTTAATGATATCTATTCTTTGTCCTTTCATAGGACTTTTTTTAGTGCTTAGGCGATATTCCATGATAGGAGATACCCTATCTCACTCTTCATTTGCTGGAGTTGCTATTGGATTAGTTATTGGTATTAATCCTTTAATAACAGCTTTTTTATTTACAACTTTATGCGCAATAATTATAGAATTATTAAGAGAATATTATAAAAAATATGCAGAATTAGTTATGTCTTTGGTATTAACCTTTAGTTTAGGTATAGCTATTGTATTAATTAGTAGTGGAAAGGCTTCTGCTAAAGTTAATTCCTTTTTATTTGGTAGTATTCTAACAGTTTCTTCTCAAGATATAATTTTAATATTAATAGTAGGAGTAATTTGCTTATTCACATTAATATTCTTATATAATAAACTTATATATATCACTTTTGATGAAGAAGGGGCTAAGACTTCTGGAATAAAAGTTAAACTTATTAATTATATTTTTACAATATTAGTTGGTGCAACTATTTCAATGTCCATTAGAGTTATGGGAATCTTAGTAATATCATCTATAATGATAGTTCCTGTTGCTACAGCTATGCAGCTAAAAAAAGGATTCAAAGCTACTTTATTATCTGCTATAGGTTTTGGAATATTTGATATAATGATAGGCCTCGGTTTATCTTATTATATAAATAGTGCACCAGGTGGTACAATAGCTTTAACTTCAGTATTCACGTTAATACTAGTAATAATTCTCGAAAAATTTATTGCCTCAAAATAAAAAATAAATTCCTAAAAAGCAAAAATAAGGTACTGTTTAAAAAGCACCTTATTTTTACTTTTCTTTTTTACAATTTTTACAATCATCGCAGATTCCATTTAGTTCAAGCTTATGCTTTGTTAAACTAAATCCTACTTTTGCTTTAATAGCTTCTTCTATTTCTTCCATTGGACAAGGAATTTCAACACATTTATGACAAACATCACATTGTAAAATATGTTTATGATTTTCCTTTTTTAATACATATATTGCAGGTCCATCTATATTTATTTTCTTTATTACATCTTTTTCTTCTAATATTTCTAAGGTTCTATATATAGTACTTAAATTCAAATTATTATTTTGTTTTTTACATTCAGTATATATACTTTCTGCAGAAAGGCCTTTATCTGAAGTACTAATTATATTTAAAATTGAAATTCTTCCTGCTGTAATTCTAATTCCCTTTTCTTTCAAATAATTTTCCCAGATCATTTTTTTCTCCTAACGCTATAATCTTTATATAATTATATCACTATTATTAAAGTTATTAAACAAAAAAGGAAATAGTTAATTAAAAGAATATCATCTCAATACCAAGACATAATAAAATCAATCCACCTAATATATCTGCATATTTGCATATAAAATCTACTCTTCTAGCATATCTGCATAGAAAAAATCCTGTAGTACATAAAAAAAGTGTAATAAGACCAACCAATATTGAATCAATAAATGTTAAAATGGGATTTACCTCATGAAAAGCTGTAAATCCTACTACCATAGCATCTACACTAACAGACATTCCTAAAATAATATACATAGATTTTTTTATTAGTAATGAATCATCTTTATTACAATTTTTAAATGCTGAAATTATCATTATAAGACCTATGAATAAAATTATAATTCCACCTATTAAGTTAGGTATAGAAACTATATATGTATCAAAGAATCTACCAACTATCCCACCTAAAAATAGAAAAGCAAATTGAAAAAAAGCAAAGGATAATATAAATCTAATTTTATTTTTTTTTACTAAATAAGGATTTATTCCCAGACTAACAGTCAGTCCTAAAGCATCCATAGACATTGCTATACCTATTAATATTACATCTTTTAATTCCATTTTATGATAATACCTCCAAATCTATATTCTATACTAAGTTATAAAGTATAGTATTTATGTATATTTTCTTAACAAGTACTTTTATTACAAGCAAAAATGTTGTATATTATTAAATGGAGTATATTATATTTTAAATAGTATACCTTATTAAGTATTTTTTATGAAGGAGAGTAACTTAATGGCAAATTGTATAATAGCACAATCTGGTGGTCCAACATCCGTAATTAATTCTAGTGTTGTAGGTTTATTACATGCTAACAAAGATATTAAAGCTTTTAATAAAGTATATGCAGGTTTAAATGGTATAGAAGGAATTTTAAATGAAAACATTATAGACTTATCTTCTTTTTCTGACAGTGAAATTAATACATTTAGATATACCCCTTCCTCTGGCCTTGGTTCTTGTAGATATAAGATGAAAAATATAGAAGAATCCACTGAGGAGTACGATAAAATTTTAGATATACTAAAATCAAAGGACATAAAAGCATTTTTCTATGTTGGTGGAAATGATTCTATGGATACTATTTCGAAATTAGGAAAATATGCTAAACAAATGAATATAGACATTAATTTTATTGGAATTCCTAAAACCATTGATAATGATTTAATGTATACAGATCATACTCCTGGTTTTGGTAGTGCTGCAAAATTCATTGCAACTACAGCTCTTGAAACATATTTAGATTCTTCAGTTTACATAAATAATGGCATATTTATACTTGAAACAATGGGAAGAGATACTGGATGGCTAGCAGCTTCTGCTTGTACTGCTAGAATTAACAATAAACCTATTGCTGACTTTATTTATTTACCTGAAGTTGCTTTTGATATAGACAATTTTCTTTTAGATGTAAGGAAAAAATTTGAAGAAAATAATAAAGTTTTTATTGTAGTTTCTGAAGGACTTAGAAACTCTAATGGAGAATTTATTACAGAAGTTAATAGTCATGCTCATGATAAATTTGGACACGCTCAATTAGGTGGAGTTGGAGCTTATCTTAAAAACTTAATAATAACTTCTGGTATAACTAATAGAGTTAAATCATTAGAACTTGGTGTATTACAAAGATGTGCAATTCATTGTGCTTCAGACATAGATTTAAAAGAAGCCTTCGATGTAGGATATTCAGCATTAAAATTTGCTTTAGAAGGGCATAGTGGATATATGGTTTCTATTAAAAGAGAATCAAGTTCACCATATATTATTTCACACACTTTAATAGAAGCGTCTAAGATAGCTAATAAGGTTAAATATTTTCCTAAGGAACTAATTAATGAAAAAGGAAATCATATTAAAGAAGAAGCTTTAGAATACTTTTTACCACTAATTTCAGGAATTCCATCATTAGTAATAGAAAATAATTTGCCAAAATTCAAAACTATAGAAAAAGTAGATGTTGACGTATCTACTAATTAAGAATTCATAAAGTAAAATATAGAATTATTAAAGTAAATTTTTAAAAATTCATTAAAAATATAATAAAATAAGAAACTCCTTAGGGGTTTCTTATTTTATTATATTAATGTTATATAAAAGGCTTGCACCTGTAAATAACTTTTTTATAAATTACTTCTTTATTTTTTGAAGTGTGTATATAATCTTTTCAATCAATAGTTCTTTCTATCAGTATTTGCTTAGATATAAGCCATAGAGTATAATAAAATTGTTATTTTTGAAATTATGTTAATGAGTATATAGATTATTTTAATATAGGAGGAAAAATGGTAGTTTTAAGTTGTAAAGATATATCGAAAAGTTATGGAATACAGGAGGTATTAAAAAATGTAACTTTTTCTATAAATGAAGGTGATAAAGTTGGTATTATAGGTGGTAATGGAGAAGGAAAATCTACTTTGTTCAAAATATTATCAAAAGAAATAACTCAAGATGACGGAGAAATATTTATAGATAGAAATAAAACCATAGGTTATTTATCTCAACATGTTGATTTAAATTTAGATAATACAATATATTCTGAACTAAACTTGGTATTTAAGGAACTTCTAGACATTGAAAATAGACTCCATACTTTAGAATTAAAAATGGCAGAACCATATGATGAAAATAATGATAGTTATCATCAAAAAGTTATTAAGGATTATACTACTCTTCAAGACCTTTATACTAATAAGGGTGGATATACCTATAAAGGTGAAATATCAAGAGTATTAAAGGGACTTGGCTTCTTAGAAGAAGATTTTAATAAAACTATATCTACTTTAAGTGGAGGTCAAAAGACTAGAGTTTCTCTTTGTAAATTATTATTAAAAAATCCTGATATCCTTTTACTAGATGAGCCTACTAACCATTTAGATTTAGAAGCAATTGAGTGGCTTGAAGAATATTTAAAAAACTATAGAGGAACTGTTTTAGTAATTTCCCATGATAGATTTTTCTTAGATACTGTAACTAACAATACTTTTGAAGTAATTAATGGTCACGTTAATTGTTATAATGTTTCTTATACTAAATTCTTTGAACAAAGGAAGAAAAACTATGAAAATCAACTAAAGGCTTATAACTTGCAACAGGCTGAAATAAAAAGACAAGAAGCCATAATTGAAAAGTTTAGAAGCTTTAATAGAGAAAAAAGTATACGTGCAGCTGAAAGTAGAGAAAAAGCCTTAGAAAGAATGGAAAAGATAGATGCACCTGATAAAGAAAAAGAAGCCTCTAAAATTAAATTTGAAACTTCTGTAAAAAGCGGCTATGATGTTCTTCACATTGAAAATTTATCTAAAAGTTATGATAATAATAAATTATTTTCAAACCTTAACTTTGATCTTAAAAGAGGTGAAAAAGTTGCATTAATAGGTGAAAATGGTCGTGGTAAAACTACATTACTAAAAATAATATTAAATGTAGTTAAACCTGATAGTGGAAAAACTATTTTAGGAACAAATGTTAATTTAGGATATTATGATCAAGAACAATCAGACTTAAATCTAGATAAAAGTATAATAGATGAAGTTTGGGATGACTTTCCAACCTTAACCACATCTAAATTAAGAGGAGTTCTTGCTTCTTTTCTATTTACTGGAGATGATGTTTTTAAAGTAATTAATACATTAAGTGGTGGAGAAAAATGCAGAATAAACTTATTAAAATTAATGCTTTCAAGAGCTAATTTATTGCTTCTTGATGAGCCCACTAACCATTTAGATATAATGTCTAGAGAGGCTTTAGAAGATGCCTTATTAACTTATGATGGAACTTTACTAGTTATATCTCACGACAGATACTTCTTAAATAAAGTAATTAATAGGATTCTTGAGCTAAATGAAGATGGAGTAAAAGAATTTTTAGGTAACTATAGTTATTATCAAGAGAAAAAGATTAATCCAAATATATTTGAAATTCTTGAAGAATTAGCAAATGGTAAAACTAAAACTCAACTTAAAGAAGAAAAAAAGAAAAAGAAAGAACAAGAAAAAGAAGAAAAAGCTTTAAAACTTAGGATAAAAAAAATTGAAGAGGATATAGCTAAAAGCGAAGATGCTTTACTTTCTCTTCAAGAACAACTTTGTCTTGAGGAAGTTTATTCTAATCCAATAGAAAGCGAACGTGTTAGTAAAGATATAAAAAATTTAGAAGAAAAAATTTCATTTTTATATGAACAATGGGAAAGCTTAGCATAAGCTCTCCCATTTTTTATCTTTTTCCAGTTGTCCCAAATCCTCCTCTATCTATATTTCCAAAGGACTCTACTTCTTCAAATTCTATTTCAGGCATAACTTCCATTATTCTAAATTGCCCTATTTTATCACCTTTTCTAATCCATGTTCCTTTATCTTCTGAATCCATTCCCTTAAGACAAAACACTGGCATATGCCATTGATCATTATCACCTATATATGTATCATCTACTACTCCAAGTGAGTTTGTTTGTATTATCCCCCAACTTTTAAAAGTTGAACTTCTTGGTGCTAAATGCCCCTCCCATCCAAATGGCAATTCTAAAGCAAAGCCTAATGGAATCATCGCTCTTTCACCTTCTTTAACAAATATATCTTCATTTGCATAAACATCTATCCAATTACCTTTAGAGATTTTTTTTAATCTAGTTGCACCTTCAAAATATTTTATTCTAAGCTTCATATGTATCTTCCCTTCTACTATCTTATATAATAATAATCAACTAATACTATTTTAAATTAATTAAAGATAAAAATAAAGCTTATAGTAATAGATAATGCATAGTGCATAATGCGTAATTATGGAAGAAACTCCTTTCGGAGCTTCTATAATATATAATTTTTTTATTCATTTATTTCAAAATACATGAATATTTTTAACTTATTCTATTTTATCTTTTGTAGTATCTAGGTTTTATTCTATTTACTACTAAAACATTAGCCATATTATTATTTGTATCTATTGTTACTTCATTCCAATTATAATAAATAGGTTTTTCGAAAAATCTTCTATCTACAATTGCAATTATTCTATAGCATCCATTAGATAAATTAATGAACTCTACTTTTCCACTTTCATCTGAAAACTTAGAATCATATAATTTAGGTGAAACACCATTTAATAAATATAAGTTTATTCTAGCTCCTTTAATCTCTACTCCATCTTTACTTCCAAGCTTAGAAAATACAGTTATACTACCTTTTTTTTCTCTAACTTTATTTTCTTCATATACATTATACATATCTTTTGAGTTAAAATTTTCTGATTCTACTCTTTGATTTTCATTTGAATATTTTTTTTCTAAATTATTTTCTATTTCTACATAAATGTTATTATATTTTTTAGAAAATTCTTCATCTTCCCATGGATTTTCACTTCCAAGAGTACTGCTTAAAGTAGGATCTTCTAAATTGTCAATTACTACTCCAGCTTTTATACTTTCTTCATTTTCATTTTCACCTATCTTACTATCATTTTCTTTTAATTCAGTAAAATCACTTCCTATAACATTCTGATTTTCATTACAATTTATGTTATTACTATCCTCTAAAGTGCTACTAGCTATATTTTCTCCAATATTGATAAATAAATCAATATTGCCATTTTCATCTACTGTATATTGTTTATTTTCATCACTATGATATTGGTCATCAATTACAATTTTCATTTTAACCTCCAAAGTACAATATAGTTACATAATATGATTCTTATATCCACTTTGTGATTATTTTTTTATATAAAGTTATTAATAAAATTATTATAACTAACATCTAATATTAACTTATAATCATTTCACTTATATCTTCAAATTCTATAGGTTCACTAAAGTAATAACCTTGTATAATATCACAACTACTCTTTTCTAAATATACTAATTGTTCTTTAGTTTCTACTCCCTCAGCAACTACTAAAAGATTTAAATAATGTGAAAGCTCTATTATACTATTAATAATATATTCACTTTTTTCTTCTATTAAAATTCCATCTATAAAACTTTTATCAATTTTTAAAACATCTATAGGTAGTGTTCTTAAATAACTTAAAGAAGAATATCCTGTTCCAAAATCATCTAAAGCTAATGTAACTCCTAATTCCTTTAATTTTTCTAAGGTTTTTATATTTTTATCTGCAGACTTCATTATAATACTTTCAGTAATTTCCAATTCAATATAACTAGCATCCAAGTTATATTTCTTTAAAGTCATTGAAATATAATCAACTATTTCATCATCTCTAATTTGAACTTCTGATAAATTTATAGCCATCTTAAACTTTTTATTAGTATTTAAAGAAAGTTCTTTACATTTTTTAAAACTCTCATCAATAATATACTTTCCAATAGGAATTATAAGACCTGAATTCTCTGCTATTGGAATAAATTCCTTTGAAGAAACTATCCCCATATTTTTACTATGCCATCTAACTAGTAGTTCAAATCCTATTACCTTGCCAGTATCAACCTTAACTTTCGGTTGATATAGGAATCTTATTTCTTCCTTATCAATAGCTCTTCTTAAACCTTTTTCTATTTCAAATTCTCTATCTAAAACTTCTAATAACTTTAAATCAAAGAACTCATATCTGTTTTTCCCGTTAATTTTAGCTAAATACATTGCCATATCAGATCTTTTTAATAATATACCAATATCTTTTCCATCAAAAGGATAAATACTAACTCCTATACTTAAAGTAGAATAAATTTCCCTATCTTTTATAATAAGTGGATTGCTAAGTTTTTTTATTATATTATCTAAAATACCTTTAATTTCATTTTTACCTTCAATATTACTTTTAACAAGAACAAATTCATCTCCACCATATCTAGCTAAAAAAGAATTATCAATTTGCATTTCTAAAATTATTTTTGAAAATTCATATAATAAAGCATCACATAATCATGTCCATATGTATCATTTACATATTTAAAATTATCTAAATCAATAAAAATAAAAGCTATATTTACATTGAATAATTCTCTTATTAATCTACTAGCTTCCTTCATAAAAAATCTTCTATTAGGTATTCCTGTTACCTCATCATAATAACTTAAATGATTAATTTCTATTTCTTTTTCTTTCCTATTTGTTATTTCTGAAATTGCTCCGTAAACAAATATTTCTCCATTTTTTTCTACAGTTTTCTTCCCTTTAACTTCTATCCAATATTTTTTATTATCTTTTCCTAATATCCTATATTCCATAGTATAAAACTTATTTTTTCCTGATTTAATAATGCTCTTTATATTATTTTTATATTCCTCTAAGTCATCACTAATTATGTAACTTTCCCAAACAGATGTTGGAATTAATATATCTCCATCACCAGATAAGTTTATATACTTTTTTATATCACTTCCTACTGATATTATTTTTTCATTTATATTCCACCAAAATACAATATCTTTAGAACCTTCTAATGCAAGTTTATTTTTATATTCATTAGCTTTTTCAATATTTTCAATTTTCTTTTTTTCAGTATTATCAGTAATAACTCCTGATAAATAAAAAATATCATTTCTTATATTGCCTTTTCCTTGAAAACTAATAATTAATCTATTCCCATTAGTATCTATTACACTATGTTCTAAAATAAAATTCTCTAATATCTTTTTATTAATTGTATTTTCTATAAATATTCTTATATCTTCTCTTTCTTCTTCTAAAATAAATCCTAACCAATCTGAAAAATCACTTATGTCTCTATCTATCTTAAGTATTGCTTTAATCTTCTTTGACATAAAAAGCTTATTATTTTCACTATTCCATTCCCATATTACTCCATCTAATGCTTCTATTGCCATCCTATATCTTCTTTTGTTAGCTTCCGCTAAGCTATATAATTTCTTATACTTTTTGTTTTTATATACTAAGTTTATAATTAAAATAAGAATTATAGATAGCATAAAAAAAAATGCTATATTAATAATATTAAAATTCAAAAAAAGAAACAAAATTACTAATAAAGGAACAATGGAAAACAAATTATTTTTTATATACTTTTTATCCACAATAATCACCAATACCTTCTAAAATGTCATATAATATAAGTATTTTATCACACCCTTCCACATATTAACATATTCCTTTGGAAATATATTAAAAAAAATACTAATTATTCTATTTATTAGTTATACTATATCAAAATTTTGTAAATTGAAAAAGTAATTTCCGTTTTTTTACTTAAACAGAAGTTAGTTTTGCAAAGTGTTCGATATAATTAGTTTGATATTTGTCCTTAGTATATTAGGGGCATTAGTTATGTCAAATTATAAATTATGCAAAGGAAAACTCCTTAGAATTGAGGAGCGTCTTATAATTGAATATGAGTTAGATCAAAATCCCCTAAAAATAAAAAAGTTTATATCTTAAACAAGACATAACCCTTTTTAGCTACATATTATCTTTTTTTAAATATAATAATATTTCATCAATTTTTCTATTACACTCATCACATTGACTCACTATTTTATAATAATTAACTTTATATTTTAAAAGTTTAATTAAATTAACAACTAAAATAATAACACTTATAAAAATAAAAATTATAAATGCCGAATATAAAATATACATGACTACCTCCTAAATAAATTATATTAATAATTATACCTCTGCTAGTTCTAG
>NZ_JBNPON010000077.1:0-12069 GCF_050315195.1 Clostridium sp. SGI.024
AGTATTAAAAAGGAGGTATTATTATGAAATTTATTGACTTAAGAAGTGATACAGTAACTGAACAACCAATTTTTATGAAAGAAGCAATGTTTAATGCAGAAGTTGGTGATGATGTCTATAGAGATGATCCTACAGTTATTAAGCTAGAAAAACTAGCTGCTGAAATTGTTGGCATGGAATCTGCTTTATTTGTTCCAAGTGGAACCTTTGGAAATCAGCTTGCATTATTCACTCACTGCAAAAGAGGTAGTGAAGTAATAATTGCTGATTCTAATCATATTATTGCTCATGAAGTTGGGGCAAGCTCTGTAATAGCTGGTGTGCAATTAAGAACTATAGATGCTCCAAATGGGGTGTTAAATCCAAATGAAATAGAAAAAAGAATACGCTTTGAAGATGATGATATTCATTTCCCTTCAACATCACTTATTTGTGTAGAAAATGCTCATTCTAGTGGTAATGTATTATCTATTGAAAATATGAAAGCTGTATATGATATAGCTAAAAAATATAACTTACCAGTTCATTTAGATGGTGCAAGATTATTTAATGCTTCAACTGCTCTTAATGTTGATGTTAAAGAAATTACAAAGTATTGTGATTCTGTAATGTTCTGCTTATCCAAAGGCTTATGCTCTCCTGTTGGATCTATTTTAGCTGGAAGTAAAGATTTCATTGATAAAGCAAGAAAAAAGAGAAAACTAATGGGTGGTGGTTTAAGACAAGCTGGCTTTTTAGCTGCTGCAGGAATAGTTTCTTTAGAAGTAATGACTAAAAGGTTAAAGGAAGACCATGATAATGCAAAATTATTAGCAGAAGAATTAAGTAAAATACCTGAAATTTATGTTGATTTACATAATTTAAAAATTAATATGGTTTTCTTTAGCTTTAAAGATAAAAATATAGATACTAAAGAATTAGTTAAATATTTCCTAGAAAATAATATTAAAATTAATGATGTTGAAAATGGTCTTATGAGATTTGTTACTCATTATTGGGTTACAAAAGATGATATATATAAAATCATTGAAGTACTAAAAACATTTTTATATGAAAGATAAACAAAATTATGGGGCTGTCTTGACAGCCCCAATTTTATTTAATTAATACTATTCTGTTCTTAATGCCTCAACAGGATCTTTTTTTGATGCCATTACTGCTGGTATAGATCCTCCAATCATAGTTAAGACAACACTTATAACTACTAATATTATAGCATGAACTGGATTTAAAACTGCTACTCCTTTTAAATCAGTAACTTTATATAATATATTATTTGTCGGGAAAGTTAAAAGATAAGCAATAACTATTCCTAAAATACCGGAACAACTTCCTACAATAAATGTCTCTGCATTAAATACTCTAGTTATATCTTTCTTCCTTGCACCTAATGCCCTTAAAACTCCTATTTCCTTTGTTCTTTCAAGAACAGATATATAAGTTATTATTCCAACCATAATTAATGAAACTACTAGTGATATTGCTGCAAATGCTATTAATACCATAGTAATTGCATCCATAATTCCACCTGATAAACTTACGAATGTACTAGCCATATCATTATATATAATTACATCTTCTTTATCTTTATCTTCATTCCAATCATCTAAATAATCTGTTATAGCTTCTTTAGTAGCAAAGTCCTTTGGATATAAAGTTATCATATAAGGTGTTGAAGTTGCACCTATAGAAGCAAGAATATTTTCTTTAGTATTTGTATTACTCGAGTCTGCTCTATTACTGTCTCTTTTAAAACTTTCTCCAGTAAATACATTGTAGTCAACTTTCTCTTGTGCCTTTACTACTTCAGAATTTTTAGCATCTTCTATGAAGTATTTACTTAATTCATCTGAATAAGATAATCCTGATGATAATACTGGAATAGTTACATCCTTTTTCAACCTTAAAATACCTGTTATCTTTAATGGTATAGCTCTTTCATTATTATATATTTCACTCATATCATTAGGATTTCCTGCTAGAGTATAATAGTTCCCTAGTTTTTTATAATAATCATCATTTAAGATTGCCTTTATTTCATATCCCACTATATCATTAAAACTAATTTCTTCTTTATTACTGTCAATTCCTAATGCATCTAAAACAGCAGTATCTAATTTATTATATTCATCTACTACTAAAATTAAATCATTCATTGTCTGTGGATAACTACCTGCAAGTAAGTCATATGAAGTTTCTAAATACCCTTCAGAATTATTATCCAACTTTATTGGGTAGGAAGATAAATTTAAATCTGAAGCATTAATTGGAGTTGCTACACTTCCGTCACTTTTTAAAAAATTCATGTTGACTAGACGAGTAAATGAAATCCCTGAAAGTAATGTATCATCAATATCCTCAATATATTTTACATATTCTTCCGTAAGTTTATTAGTATGAATAAATGTATTTTCTTTACTATTGTAAGGATATATTATGTCTGTGTCAGGATACTTGCTAGAATCTACTTCTTCCTCTCCTAACATTTCTTTTCTCATTTCCTTACTATGTTCCATCATTGTATTTATATCAACTTCAGCTGCTTTCTGGCTTATCATAATAGGGAAACCTGATAAAGTATCTGATTCAAATATATCTATTTGCCTGTCAAATCCATTAGATAATGATAGAATTAATGCTATTCCTATAATACCAATACTAGAAGCAAATGCAGTTAAAAATGTTCTCCACTTTTTAGTTCTTATGTTCATACCTGATAATTTTAATGCTGTAAAAAAGCTCATACTAGTTTTCTTAAGACTATAAGAGCTATTACTTTTTTCTTCTTCTAAAGGATTAGTGTCTGAAATTACATTACCATCCCTAAACTCAACTATTCTATCTGCATAATCTCTTGCTAATTCCGGATTATGTGTTACCATTATTACTAATTTATCTTTTGCTATATCTTTTATAAGATCCATTATTTGAATACTAGTCTTAGTATCTAATGCACCTGTTGGTTCATCTGCTAAAATTATATCTGGATCATTAGCAAGAGCTCTTGCTATAGCAACTCTTTGCATCTGTCCACCTGAAAGTTGATTAGGTCTTTTATGTATATGATCTTTTAGTCCAACTCTTTCTAATACTTCCACAGCCTTTTTATGTTTTTCTGTTGCTGAAATTCCACTTAAAGTCATCCCCATTTCTACATTATCTAAAATGCTTAAATGACTTATTAAATTGTAACTTTGAAAAATAAAACCTATACTATTGTTTCTATATGCATCCCAGTCTGAATCCTTAAATTCCCTTGTAGACTTTCCATTAATAATAAGATCTCCACTATCATACTTATCTAAACCACCTATAACATTAAGACAAGTAGTCTTTCCCGAACCACTTGGTCCTAATATGGCTACAAATTCACTTTCTCTAAAATTTAAGCTTACCCCATTTAAAGCAACTTGTTTAAAATCACCCGTTATATAGGATTTTTTTATATTTTTTAGTGATAACATGCTTTTCCTCCTACTACGTTTTCTATAATATTTTTAAATTTTTCAACTATAAATCATATAATATTTTAGTATTATGAACTAAATATGAAATAATTGAATGCATACTTATAATTATACCCATTTAGTGAATTTATGTTATAAACTTAACAAAAAAAGGAAGATTTTATATTCTACTTATTACATATTTCTAAGGATAAACTCTAGCATTTTACTTCCTACAGCCACAACTTCTTCCATATCAAATTCTGAAAAATCATGAGTAGCACCTTCTAAAGTAATTATATTAGCCTTATTATTTTTACTTATTAACTTCTCATATAACTTTTCAGCGTTATTGTATGGAACCATAGTGTCTTTTTTACTATGAATTATTAAGGTGCTTGGTTCATTTTTATCTACATAATTAATAGGACTATATTTATTTAAAACTTCTTCTTTTCTATCTTCAACTGAATTAATAATTTGTTGCAAATCCCAATTAACATTATTCATGTCTAAAGTCATTAAATCAGTCGGTCCAAAAAAATCAATTAAATATTTCACTGAAGATGAATAATTTTTAAGTTCTTCATCATCAACAAACTCATCATCATCACTATATGCTGCCATTAAAGATAAATGTGCACCTGAAGATGCTCCTATTATACCTATTTTATTTTCATTAAAGTTATATTCTTCCTTATTTTTATGAACCCATCTAATAGTATCTTTAACATCACTTATTTGTTTATTAAAATTTTCTTCACCCCTCATAAGTTCATAACTTGTACTTATTATTGTATACCCTTCTTCTTGAAAAGCATCAAGTAATGGCGATATAACACTTGGAATTTCTTTATTACCATAAACCCAACTTCCTCCATGAACATATATAATTACTGGTGAACCATTTTTAAGCTCCTTTTTAGCCTTAAAAATATCTAATGTCAAAGGTACTCCGTTTGTATTTTTATATTCAACTTCACTATAATCTTCAATAACATCTTCTTTTATTGAAAAATCAATCTCTGACAAAACTTTAGACTCTTCTACAAATTCTGAATACTTATTAAGTATATTAATTGTTAACTTTATTTTATCTCTAATTAAAAATGCAAAACCACCTAAAGCTAAAGTTATCAATAATACTACTATTCCTAAATATTTAAAAAATTTCTTCATAAGCCCTCCTATATAATTTAGTATCTATAATTTATTTTATCATTATTTTATGTTATATTTGTAAATAATACCTAAAAATTTTAATAGAATATAATGATATTATAATAAGGAAGTGATTTTATGAAAAAGAAAGTCTTTCTTTTGTTATTCTCTCTATTTTTTTCTATAATATTAATTGGTTGCAATAAAAATACTGATAATCCAAATTCCAACAGCTCAAATAATAACAATATTGAGGATACGAGCAATAATGAGAATGAAAATAATGAGAAAGAAAAAAATGAATCTGAAGAGTTAACTAAAGCTCTGAGAAAAGTAAGACTATTTTATTTTGATACTGTAAATTATGAATTATACTATGTGGATAAAGAAATAGAAATTGAAGATAAGGCAATAATAAAAGCATTGACTAAGGAACTACAAGAATATTCACCAAATAATAATTTTTTGAATCTAACTGACAAGGTTGGAATAACCTCAGCTACTTTAGATGAAAATAGTGGAATTTTAAAAGTAAAATTTTCATCATCTTATGTAAACGAAATGCTTTTAGGTTCTTCGACTGAAAGTGGTTTGTTATCATCTTTACTTGCTACTTATGGCTATAATTTAAATGTAGATAAAGTTGCTATATATTTCAATGATGAATTATATACTTCTTTAAGAGGTGAATTACCTAATGGTTATTTTGATGTTGATTATAGCTCTGCTAAAGCCTACTCTAAAGATACCTATACTAGTGAATCTAGCACCCCTGAACCAAATATTAAAAATATAAATTGTAGAATTTATTATTATAACGCTAATGATGATATTTATTACTTTAAAGATAAAAATATAGAAGTAGTTGATAGTGCTTTAGTAACAGCATTAACTAAAGAAATTAAAAATATACCTAGCAAAAATTTTTTTGACTATAAAGATGATTTATCTGTAAAATCTGCAAAATTAAATGGTGATACATTAACCGTTGACTTATCTAAAAATTATTATAACATATTAACTAGAGTTGGCTCTGGTGCTGAAGCTTCAGCTTTAAAGACACTAGCACTAACTTATGGTTACAATTATAATGTAGATAAAGTTATAATTTTAGTAGATGGAAAACCATATAAAGGTAGCCATCTTATGTATGATCCTAATGAACCTATAAATATAAATGTAACTAATATTAAAGAACTCCAATAAAAAAAAAGGAAATAGATATTATATTCTTTGCTCCGTCGCAAGCTCCAAGTCGCCAGAACATAATATCTATCTCCTTCTATACTAAAGGAAATAATTCTTCATACTTCAGAATAATATTTTATTTATAAATATTTTTTAGAATAAATTTTTCTTTGCTTTTTATAAGGTCTTCTGTAATTATTAAATTCATTTCTTTGCTATTAATTCTTATATCACAAATTCTAATACTTTGTTCTCTAATTAAAATATCTAAGTATTGTTTTACCATAAGGGCATTCTTTAATGTTAAGTTCTTATTGATATAAAGTTCTCCTATAGTATTAGTTAATTCTGTTCTTGAGTTTTCATCTAATATATATCCCTTACTTTCTAGAATTCCTAAGGCCATATTAATTAATTCCTCTTTACTATAATCATTAAAGTTCAACATTGATGAAAACCTATAGTTAAGTTCTGGATTTAAATACATAAGTTTTCTTATACAATCTTTTTGACCAGATAACGCTAAAACTGTGTTATTGCTATTCTTATCCATAAATTTTATTATATCTTTTATTATTTTATTAGAATAAGGTTCTAGTAAAAATTCTGCTTCATCTATATAAATAACTTTACCTATTTGTTTATTTAATAATTCTTCAAAGGATGCATTATTATTTATGCACTCTATAGCATTATCTTTATTTATTTCTACTATATTTTTAGCTTTTACTATTCCCATACTATATAATGTCTCTGAAAAAATATTTAAAACTGTTTTCTTTCCTGTACCAATAGCTCCAGTGAAAATTATATTCATATATCTATTTATATCAGTAGATAAACCAAGTTTTCTTCTCTTTTCTTTTACCCTAATTAGCTTATATTGTTCTCTTAAGAATTTCTTTGCCTCTTCATTTCCAACTAAGTTATTTAAATGTTTCTCTAAATCAAATTCATTATCATATTGAGATGTATTTAATTTTTCTATATCCCTTGCAGTTATTAAATTTATTTCATATACACTTGTATCCTCTTCTGCTATCCTTATACTTTGCTCTCTTATTAGATTTTCAACATAATTTCTCACCATTCTGCCATTTCCAGATTGTGAATCTGAATTTTCATAAATATCTATAAAGCTTTTCTTAAGAGCTGAATAACCATTTTTAGATAATTTAAATCCTTTTGATTCCATTAATCTAATAGCCATTTCTAGTAGTTCATTTGGATTATAATCTTCAAAATTTGTCCATAATGGAAATCTTGATCTAAGTCCTATATTAACATCAAAGAAATTTTCCATTTCTTCTTCATATCCAGCTAATATAACTATAACTTCCTTAGAGTAATCTTCTACTAACTTTAAAAGAGTTTCTATTGCCTCTCGTCCAAGACTATCATTAGCAAGGGTATATGCTTCATCAATAAATAAAATTCCTCCAAGTGCTTCTTTAAATTTTTCCTCTGTCTTTTTAGCAGTTTCACCAGGAATATTTGAAACAAAACTTGATCTATCACATTCAATTAATTGTCCTATCTTTAATAAGCCCATACTATTTAGCATTTCAGCCACTAATCTAGCAATGCTAGTCTTACCTGTACCAGGATTACCTGCAAAAACCATATTCAAATTTTGTTCTATTTCTGTATTTACTCCAACTGACTTTCTTTTTTCTTGAGCTATTAATAATTTATACTGACTTCTTAATAAATTCTTTACTTCTTCTAAGCCTATGATATTATTTAATTTTTCTTCTAAATCAAATTTGGCATTAGCCTTAAAGTTAAAGTCTTCTCTTTCTAAAAGATCTATTTCGCTTCTATTATTATTTAAATACTTTCTTGAAGAAAATATTATTGCATTTTCAATAATATTTCTAACAAATCTGGCATTTCCTAAATCATTTTTACCAGTAAGTTGATTTCTTGTAAATAAATCAATAAGATCATTTTTTACATTCCTAGAAATTCTATAACCTTTAGATTTTGCAATTTGAAGTGCTATTTTATACATTTCTTCTGGTGTATAATCTTCAAAGTGTATAATGTTTGGAAATCTTGATTTAAGTCCTTGATTTACAGCCAAAAATTCTTCCATATCTTTTTCATAACCAGCTAATATAACTGTTAAATTATTTCTATTATCTTCAATTCCTTTTATTAATGTATCTACTATTTCTTTTCCTATTTTATCATTTTCACCTTCATATAATGAGTAGGCTTCATCAATAAATAGTACTCCTCCTAATGCTGATTTTATAATATCGTTAGTTCTTTTTGCTGTTTCATTGATATTTTCTGTAATAAAATCAGCTTTACTTACTTCTACTAACACTCCTTTTGATAATAATCCAAGAGCATTTAAATATTCATAAGTAATTCTTGCTGCATTAGTTTTTCCAGTACCTGCATTACCTGCAAAAATCATATTTAATGAAATATAAGAGGTTCTTAAACCAAGCTTTTCTCTAATTTTTTGAACCTTGTTATTATTTTCTATATTTAATAAGAATTCTTTTAATTCTTTTAATCCTATTATTGATTCAAGCTTATACTTTACTTCCTCTAAAATAGGTATTGAATATCTATTTAAATTATATACTGAATTGTTTACTTTACATTTTAGTACGTTACCTTCTACATAAACTAATATTTTTTCACCTTGGCTTAAACTTTCTTTCTTTATTAAATTAATAGCAGGATTGCTAAACCTATATTTTATATATTCTGTAATTGCAAAACTTCCCTTTTTACTAAAAGAATCTTGTAAATATTCAAATACACCTTGATTTTCTTTTTCACTAATATTTTCTTTATAGCCTAAAAGTATTTGAACTCCATATTCCTCTTTAATATTATATATTTCATTATTAAGCTTCTTTCTTATAATATTATTTTTTTCCTTTTCAGTAAGGGCTCTTGTATATAAAAGCTTATCTGCATTTTTTAGTGAAGATTCTATAAAATTGTCTAATTCCATTTTCACTTTATAATTATATATAAATATAAAGAATTTATTATGACATATTATCTCATTTATTGTATTATTTTCTTCTTGATCTGCATCAATTAAAAACTTATTTTTAACTTTATATCTATTTTTTAATTTTAAACATGAATTAGGGTAAATCTTAGATAGTAAGCTTAAAATTTCATTAGATGCTTTTTCAGTATTTTTAAATATTACACCATAAGATGACGAATTATTTAATACATCATATAAATCTGTTAAAAATGCATTATATCCCATATTGAAGTTATAAGATGATAAATCAATTTCATCTAATTTTTCATTATCTATTAACTTCTCTTCTTTTAATACTTCGAAGGTAGTCCTAATACTTGCCTTTTTAAAAGTATTTCTCTCACCAGCTACAAGTAATATTCCTTTTTCATTTTTATCAATTTTTTCAATAAAATATTCTGCCAATTCTCTAAAGTATTCTTCTTGTGCTATATACTCACTATTTAACTTTCTTTCTATATTAATTTTTAATTGTTTTTTATCCATAATTCTCCTCCCTCGTCTTTTATATTAATACATTTTAATCTATGCTTTAGTAATTAAGTCACAAAAAATATAGTAAAAATGCTGCACTTAAATAAGCACAGCATTGCAAGTCATATTAATTTATCAGTTTTTAAAAGCTCTAATAATGTAGGATTAAACTTAAACTCTTTAATTAAAGCATTTACCTCATTTAAAGCTTTTTCTCTCTTTTCTAGAGAAATTTTACCTTTTGAAGCTCTAATTAATATGTTTTTTGGTGAATGTGCTATATCTATAAACTCTAAAAGTTGAGTTTTATATCCTACTGCCTCTAATAAGTTTCCTCTTACTGCATCTGTCATAAGAGCAGAAACCCTTTCTTGAATTATACCATATTTTGAAAAAATTGATAAGGTTTCTGGTTCTATTTGAGAGTTAAATTCATGCTGACAACAAGGAACTGAAAATATCATCTTTGCATTCCATTTTATAGCATTATATAAAGCATAATCTGTTGCAGTATCACAAGCATGTAATGTTATTACCATATCTACATTATTTTCATACTTATAACCATTTATATCTCCAAGTTCAAAATGTAAATTATCATATTTATATCTTTTAGCAATTTCATTGCATTTTTTTATTACATCTTCTTTAAGATCTAAACCTATCATTTTTACATCTATATTCTTAATTTCAACAAAATAATAGTATAATACAAAGGTTAAGTATGATTTACCACAACCAAAATCTAATATAGTAAGTTCCTTGTAATCCTTTTTCTTTATTTCATCGTCTATTATTTCAATAAATCTATTTATTTGTTTATATTTGTCGTATTTAGAATTAATAACTTTACCTTCTTTAGTAAATACGCCTAAGTCTATTAAAGGTTCTATTATCATTCCCTCTTTTAAAATATAGTTTTTTTCTTTATTATGACTTTTATTACTTATATTTTTATTATCTGATTTCTTTTTACCTAAAAATACTTTCCCCTTTTTAGATATCTTTAAATCAAAGGTTTTATCATTAGACCAAGCAGATAATTGTTTATAATTATTATTTACTAATTTAATTAATTCTTTTTCTAAATTATTAAATTCAATATTCTCATGAAAAACTTGTTTATCTGTAAACTTTTCTATTTGATAATATTTTTTACCTTTATTGTTTATCTTTAATACTACATTAATTTTATTATATTCTACTTCTTTATTTAATTTATTACTAATAACAACCTTTATTATTTCTTCATTAACTATTTCCTTAATAGACTTTATTAACTCTTCCATAAAAAAACACACCTTTCTAACTATCAAATATGATACACAAGAAAGAAGTAAATATCAAGCTATGCTTGATATCTGCTTCTTAATAGCTCTATTTCTTTAGCGTATCCATCTAATTCATTTGGTGTTTCTAGGAAAAATGGTAGATGTTTAAGCTTAGGATGGTTAATTATATTAGTTATTGCATCTAATCCTAAAAATCCTTCCCCTATTTTTTCATGTCTATCTTTATGGCTTTTAAATGGATTCTTACTATCATTTAAATGTATTGCCTTTAATCTATCTAAACCTATAATTCTATCAAATTCATCTAAAACTCCATCTAGGTTGTTTACAATATCGTATCCAGCATCATAAACATGACAAGTATCTAAACAAACACCCATCTTATCTTTTAATTCAACCCTAGATATAATTTCTGCTATTTCTTCAAAGGTTCTTCCAACTTCAGATCCCTTTCCTGCCATTGTTTCTAATAAAACTGTTGTAGTTTGATCTTCTTTTAATACATTATTTAGTAGTTCTACTATATAGTTAATCCCTATTTCTACCCCTTGCTTTACATGACTTCCAGGATGAAAATTATATAAATTGTTTGGCATAAATTCCATTCTTCTTAAGTCATCCTCCATCATTTCTCTTGCAAATTCTCTAGTTCTTTCATCTGCTGAGCATGCATTTAATGTATATGGTGCATGAGCTAATATAGTAGCAAAATTATTTTCTTTTGCTATACTTAATAAAGCTTCCATATCATTAATATCTATATCTTTTGCTTTTCCACCTCTAGGATTTCTAGTGAAGAATTGAAAAGTATTAGCACCAATTTCTAAAGCTTCCTTCCCCATATTTTCAAAACCCTTCGTTGTTGATAAATGACATCCTATATTTAACATTGTTTCCTCCATAATCTATGCTATCAATACATTTGTTATTTTTTCTTTTAATTAAATAAATAATACTATAAGCTTTAGTATTATGGCAAGTATAAACAATAATATTTATTATTTAATATATTCTTTCACTTTAAAGCATAAAAAAGTCAACCTATATATGATTGACTTTTTTAAATAATTTCATATTATTATTTTTATTTATATTAAAAATGTTATTATAACAGATAAGATTCCACCTATTAATAAGGAAAAGGTACTTAATGAAAATCCAATATCAATCTTTGCTCCTGATTTTTCCTTTTCCATTTTTGCTACTTCCAAGTTTGCGTTTGTTATATATTGTGCATTATTTTGTCCTAATCCCTGCATAGATAATCCCATAGGATCACCAGATATAGATGCAAAAACTCCTCCAAAAACTAAAACTAAACCTTCAATAAATAATATATTTTCAAAACTTTTATAAGGTGAAATTTTAGTTATTATAAATCCTATTAATGCAGCTAACCCAAACCATACAAATCCCCAAATTATAGATTTTACCATTATATTTATTATTCTATTTTTCATAAAGATTCCCCCTTTTTAATATT
>NZ_JBNPON010000078.1:0-11842 GCF_050315195.1 Clostridium sp. SGI.024
ATTATTAAGGGAGGGGTTAGAATATGCGTAGAGTAGATAGAAATAAACATTGTAGTTTTAATGAAGATGTTAGAGAATTATTTTATATGAAACAAAATATAAATAATTCAGCATCATATACAGAAGAAGAAAAAATATCTCTTACAAGAAGTATTGAAAAGGATATCAACAATATCTTGGAAAGTCTTAAATATGAACTTAATAAAAATAAAGGATAATTTACTTTTATTTTTCTACTTTTTTCAAAATAATTGCAGAGGAGAATATCTCAATGACGGTTAAATTAGAAGTTAGCATTAATGCTAATAATAACTTGGTAAGTAAAGTAATTAATAATAGTAATAAAGTAAAAGAAAAAATAAGAGTATGATAAGAAGTTAGAATTAATAATTATTCTAGCTTCTTATTTATTTTAAAAATGATACAATAAAAATATATTAAAAAGTTAAGTAGGGAGAATAATATGTTTTTTATAGGTATTTTTGGAATAGAAAATAAAGAAAAGGAAATTAAAATAATAAATAATTTTACATGCAAGAGTTGTAATAGATTAACTATTGGAAGAATTATAAAGCATTATGAATTTTTTCACTTCTTTTTTATACCTATTTTTAAGTGGAATGAAAAGTATTATGTTGAATGTGGAAGTTGTAAAAAAATATTTTCAATATCTAAGGAAAAAGGAAAGAGCATAGAAAAAGGAGAAGATATTGAATTAACATATTGGGATTTGAATGAAATTAATAATGATTATGGATATGATTATAATATAAATAATGTTTGTAAAAACTGTGGTAAAGTAATTGATTCTGAATATAGATATTGTCCTTATTGTGGTCATAAAATTAATTAATATATTAAATTGAGGATTCTTTCCTAATAAGAATTTTAAGTTTATATATTATATATAGCTTTTGTGAATAGGAATTACATAATTAGGATAAATTAAAATAAAACATAAATAAAGGAGAGAAAAATTAATGTACAATAAAATAAAATTACCATATGAGTTTAATGCTTTAGAGCCATATATAGATGAGGAAACAGTAAAAACACACTATACTAAACATCTTCAAACTTATGAAAATAATTTAAATAATGCTTTAGAAGGATATGAAGAATATACAAAAGGAAAAAACTTAGATGAATTAATAAAAGGTGTTGCTGATTTGCCAGAAGAAATAAGGCCAGCTGTTGTTAATAATGGTGGAGGAGTTTCAAACCATAACTTATATTTTTCAATTCTTTCTCCAAATCCGAAGAAAGCTCCAGAAGGTAAATTATTAGAAGAAATAAATAACACCTTTGGTAGTCTAGATAACTTAAAAGAAGAATTAACTAATTTAACTATATCTCAGTTTGGCTCAGGTTATGGCTTCTTAGTTAAGGATAAGGATCAAAAATTATCAATAGTTAAAAGGGTAAATCAAAACTCACCAGTAATGGATGATTTAATTCCAATTTTAACTATAGATGTATGGGAACATGCTTATTATTTAAAATATAAAAATTTAAGAGCAGATTATGTAAAGAATATATGGAATGTTATAGATTGGGAAAAAGTCCAAGGACTTTATGAAGATTGTCATAATATTTAAATCTAAAGTAATACAAAATAAAAAGCACATCATAGGATGTGTTTTTTTTTATAAAATAATGATAAAATTCATTAGATTTATAAAATAAATAAAGGTTATATAGTTTAATTGTGTTAGTATATTTATAAGAGATATTATATAAATAGAGGATAATATAAAATAATAGATTTAAAATTATTATTTAATGATAGAAAAAGTAATTTTAATAGAAATATCATAATTATACCAAGGTGAGTGGATTAATAAAATAAGGAGTACTTTAATAGGAGCATTAATATTAGGACATGGCTTTTTATTTTCAGATTTAATTTGTTACACCATTGGTATATTTTTAGGAATAATAATAGATAAATGTACATCTAAAATGATGTTTAAGAGATATAAGGAGGATAAATATGATTAATTTTGCACATAGAGGAGCAAGCTCTGATTATCCAGAAAATACAATACTTGCTTTAAAAGAAGGAATAAAATGTGGAGCAAAGGGCTTAGAAATTGATGTTCATAAAAGTAAAGATAATAAATTAGTTGTAATACATGATGAAGATATAGAGCGTACATTTCTAGGAAAAGGATTAGTTAAGGATTTTACTTTAGAAGAATTAAAGTCCTTTAAAAATAGAAAAAAGCTTTTTAGAGACAATGATGAGTGTCATATTCCTACATTAGAAGAAGTACTAGATTTGATAAAAGACATAGATATATTATTAAATATTGAATTGAAAACAGATATTATTCACTACCATGGAATTGAAGAGGATGTAGTTGATTTAATTAAAAGCTATGGAATAGAAGATAAGATTATATTATCTAGCTTTAACCACGAATCAATAAAAAAGGTAAAAGCCATTAGTAAAATTAAAACAGGAGTTTTATATGAAAATCCTATAAAGGATGTTGTTGAATATGCAAGGTCCTTAGGAGCATATGCAATTCATCCTGATATAAGATTAGTATCAGAAGAATTAATAAAGGAAGCCCATAAAAATAATTTAAAAGTTAACATATTTACTGTTAATAATCCAATGTATATGAGATTGTTAATCAAAAATAAAGTAGATGGTGCCTTCACAGATTATCCAGAATTATTAAATGAGATTTTAGAGGAGAATAGGTGAATTAAATAGAATAAATTAAATTATTATATTTAATTTTAACTTATAATGTTAAATAATTATAAAATAAATAAAATATTTACAAAAAATTAATATTATTGTAGAATGTAAATACTAATTAATAGTAATTTGGGGGTAAATAAATGAATATTTTAGTGCTAGAAAATGAAAATTTTCAAGGAATGTATTTATCTAAAATAATTAAAGAGAATTTTTTAGAAGTTAGAGTTTATGAAGCTTCCAGTATAAAGGAAGCAAAAAAAATAGTTAATAGCAAAAATGTAATCGATTTATTTTTTTTAGATATTAACTTAAATGTAGGTTCTTGTTTAGCTTTAGCAAAAGATATTAGAAAAATTGAAAGATATGAATTAACTCCAATAGTTTTTATAAGTGAATCAGTAGAGTATATAATGGAAGCTTTAAATGAAGTTAATTGTTTTGATTATTTAGTTAAACCATATTTTGAAGAAAAAGCAATTAAGATTGTAGAAAAATTTTTAAAGCATTTTAATAAAAAGCAAGAAAATGATTACATATTTTTTAAAGATATTAGTGGTGAACAAATAAGAGTATATTATAAAGATATTATATTTTTAGAATATTACTTAAAAAAGTGCATAATACATACGAAAATAGGTTCCGTTGATGTAAGAACAATGGGGATAGATAATATAATAAAGGAAATAAATTATAAAAATATTATAAGAACACATAGATCTTATGCTGTTAATTTAGACAATATAAAAGAAATCAAAAAAGTCAATTCAAAGTTATGGGAAATTGGTTTTTATGATTATGATAAAAAGGCTGATTTAAGTTATAATTTTAAAAATAATTTACCAATTTTCAAATAAGAAAGGAAAATTGGTAAGGTTATATTATAAAAAATTAGCTGTAGAAATTGTGTTATTCTTTTGTAGTCCATAGAGATTATCCTTCTGTAGATATTTTGTAGTAAATTTATCTTAACAGAGAAAATAATCCTATGGATTTTTTTATTATATTAGAAATTTATAAAAATGTTATATTTTAATTTTGTAATAAAATAATAGAAAAATAGTAAAATGATTCTTTTTAGGTCTTTTTTTTTGCGTTTAAAGAAAAATTTGATAAATATATTTTAAATGCATATATAATGATATTAAATTAAAGTTTAATATGTTTTTGAATAGTATTAAAAAAATAATTAAAGCTTGAAATTACAATTTAATAAAAATCTAAATAATGTAATTTCAATAATAAATTTATATTATGAAATCTAGTTAACTTGAAATAAAAGAAATTTAAATAATATAACTTTAATATATATAGCGCGAATTAATTAAGTATATATTAAAAAGGCAGTTTATTTAAAATTCTTTTAAATAAAAAAATACTATTTAAAAATTAGAAAATTTTTATTGGGGTGATTTTATGAAAAAAAGACTGCTAGCAATTATTGCTATGGCTACTATTACATCAATGTCTATGACAGAATTAGTTTTTGCTACTGATATTACATCACAAGTGAAGAGTAAATCAGAAATAATTGAGCAAATAGCTAATGATACAAATGGAAAAGAAGAAATATTTATTAAGGAAGATAATGGAGTACAGTTATTTATTGATGGTGAAATTGATTTAGATACTAATGTTTCAAAGGATAAAGTATTAAGTTATCTTGAAAAGAATAGAGCTTTATTTGGATTTAAAAGTGAAGATATTGATTTTGGAATTGATAAATGTAAAACTGATGAACTTGGCTTTACTCATGTAAAATTAAATCAAACATTTAAGGGTAAAGAAATATATGGAAGAAAAATCACTGTTCACTTTGATGAAAATGGTAATATCCAAAGTATGACTGGTACTTTAGAAGATAGAATTGAGTCAGTTACTAAGAAAAATGAATTACCAATATCAGGAGGAGAGGCTATAAAAATAGCTAAAGCTTCAAAGGAATTTACTGAACTTACTCAAGAACCTAAAGCTGAAAATTATATTTATTACAAAGATGGACAAGCTTATGATGTATATAAAGTTAATGTAGTATATGACCTACCTACTTCTGGTAGTTGGGAGATATTTGTTGATTTATATAGTGGAGATATAATTGAAGAAAAGAGTTTAATACGTGAAGCAAGTGTTACTGGAACAGGAAGAGCAGTTAATGGATCTTTAAGAAATCTTAATCTTTATGAATATCAAAATTACTACTATATGCAAGATGCAACAAAACCTATGAGAGGATACATAAATACATTTACTGCAAACAATAGTTATACTGGCAACGCTTATTTTGTAGCTGGAAATACTTCTAATATAAATGATCCTGCAGCTGTAAGTGCACATAGCTATGCTGAAGTAGTTTATGATTTCTATAAAAATATGTTTAATAGAGATAGTATAGATGACAACGGAATGACAATTAATTCTATTGTACACTTTGGTTCAAATTACAATAATGCATATTGGGATGGATACAAGATGGTTTATGGAGATGGAGATGGTAGAACATTTACTTCTCTTTCTGGAGATCTTGATGTTGTTGCTCATGAAATGACTCATGGAGTAACTAGTTATACTTGTGATTTAAATTATGAAAACCAATCAGGTGCTTTAAATGAAACTTTATCTGATGTATTTGGTGTACTAATTCAAACTTATGATAAGTATAATGTAAAAAATGGGGGCTATTGGGAGTTTAATCCTTCAGATTGGGTTGTAGGAGATGAAATATATACTCCAGGAGTTCAAGGAGATGCATTAAGAAGTCTTGCTAATCCTACATTATATAATCAACCAGCACATATGAATAATTATATTAATCTTCCAAATACTAAAGATGGAGATTACGGTGGAGTTCACATTAACTCTGGTATTACTAACAAGGCAGCATATAATTTAGCATCATACGTTGGATGCGAAAAAACTGCAAAAATATTCTATAGAGCAATGACTACATATTTTAATAATACAACTTCATTTGCAGAAGCAAAACTTGGCTTAATCAAATCTGCTAAAGATTTATATGGTAATAATTCTAGAGAAGCTCAAGCTGTAGATACTGCTTTTACAAGTGTAGGAATTTACTAATTTGTTATTTAGACCAGCAAATAAAATTATTGCTGGTCTTTTTTGCTGTGCCCAGCACGTGAAACAACTAACCTTCCACACTCCCTCTAATACATAATATTATTTCCAATTAATTATATTTTTTACAAGTAATTTTTATGAAGTGTGACTAACCTTTTAATAAATTTTATGGTTTACTAATAGTGTCTCCTATACAAATTTTTATTATAAATAATACTTAATTCATATTTTTATCTCAATATTATTAATACGAAAAATAAAACAAAATATCTATATATTTACAAAGAAAATAAAGTAATATAAAATAGAAAATATTGAAATAATATTTTGAAGGAGGAAATAAATGAATATTTTGGTATTACAAAGCGAAGTTTATCAGAGAAAAATTCTGAAAAAATGTATTGAAGAAAAATTCTTAGATGTGAGAGTATATGAAGCAGAAAATCAAGTTGAAGCAAAAAAGATTATTAGCAGTGGAAATATTATAGATTTATTTCTTCTGGATACTAAATTAAAAGAAGGATCTGGATTAGACTTTGCAAAATTTATAAGAAAACAAGAAAAATACGAGATAACTCCAATAATATTTATTAGTGGTGAAGTATCGTATATAGTTAATGCTTTAAAGGAAACAAATTGTTTTGATTATTTATTAAAGCCATATTCTATTGAAAAAGTATTTGAACTAATAGATAAGTTTTTAAGGCACTTAAAGAAGATAGACAATAACAAATATATTTTCTTAAAGGACATAAATGGAGATCAAATAAAGATATACCATAAAGATATTTTATTTTTAGAATATTATTTAAAAAAGTGCGTAATACATACAAAAAATCGTTCTATTAATATAAAAACAAATAGTATAGAAAATGTAATAAAAGAAATAAATTATAAAAATTTTTTAAGAACACATAAGTCTTATGCTGTTAATTTAGACAATGTAAAAGAAATTAAAAGAATAAATTCAAAGCTATGGGAAGTAGTTTTTAATGATTATGATAAAACTGCTGACTTAAGCTATAGTTTTAAAAATAAGTTAGAAATATTTAAATAAGATTTTTTTTAAGGGGCTGTCGCACTAAAAATTAGTGCATAGCTCCTTTTTGTGTACCAAGCATGGGAAAAAACTTGACGCTGAAAGTCCGTTGTGGGCTTGAGAGTGAGAACCACTAGCCAATGACAATGGTGTCCAGAGTAAGTGGGAATCATATAAACTTTCAATAGATATAAAGATAAGAGAGTACTAAGGTTAATAAGAAAAATACTATCTAGGTTGAAGACGATGACTTTGAAACAAAGAATAAATAAATTGAATCAAACTAATATTGGATGGATTAATTATTATGGGATAGCAAATGCAAAGGCGTTGTTCAGCAATTAGATAAATGGATAAGACAAAGACTAAGAAGGAAGAAATTAAACTTAAAAGGAAAAGAAAGACTAAAAAAATACCTAATAAGTCAAAAAATGAATTTTAATATAAAATTTTAAATAATTAAAAATATTATTATATAATTTTTATATAAGATGGAGGAATGTTTATGAGATGTAAATATTTAGTTAAACAACATGATATAACAGACTGTGCAGCAGCTTGTTTAGCCACAGTATGTATGTATTATAAAAAAGAAATAACCATTACTAAACTAAGGGATTTACTTGGAACAGATATAAAAGGAACAACTTTATTAGGCTTAGAAGATGGTGCTAAAAAGTTAGGTTTTGATACTAAAGCAATTAGAGTTGATAAGAATGGTTTTAAAGAAAAATACACTTTACCAGCAATTGCCCATGTGATTACAGAAGAAGGATTAAGTCATTTTGTAATTGTACATAAGATTAAAAAAGAGGAAGTAATAATTTTAGATCCAGCTAAGGGAAAAGAAAAAAAGAGTATTGATGAATTTTTTAAAAGCTTTGATGGTGTATTATTACTATTAATTCCAAATAATGAATTTAATATAGGTAAAGTAAAAAGCCAAGGAATACTTTCTAAGTTTATACAGTTATTATTACCTCAAAAGTCATTATTTGCATATAGTATAATTGCTTCTGCAATACTTACTATACTAGGAATAGCATCAGCATTTTTTAATAAAATTCTTATGGATGAAATACTTCCATATAATTTAAAAAATCAATTAAATATATTTGTAATCGGTTTTTTACTTTTAGCAATAACTCAAGTTGGATTAGGTGCAATAAGACAACATATGCTATTATATTTATCTCAAAAAATAGATATTCCATTATTACTTGGATATTTTAAACATGTATATAAACTACCTATGAAGTTTTTTGCATCAAGAAAGGTAGGAGATATACTTACTAGATTTAGTGATGCTTTTACAATTAAAAATATATTAACCTCAGTATCATTATCATTGATTATGGATATTGTAATGGCTGTTGTATCAGCATCAATACTGTATGTAATGAATCAAAAATTATTTGTTGTTATTTTAGTTTTAACAATAATTAGTGCTGTATTAATTTATATATTTAAGGCTCCATATAAGAAAATTAATTTAGAGCAAATGGAAGCTGGAGCAAGGTTAAATAGTCATATTATAGAAAGCTTAAAAGGAATAGAGACTATAAAGGTTCATGCAGCAGAAGAAAAAAATATAGAAAAGTTAGAAAATGAATATATAAGGAATTTAAGGATAGCTTTTAAAGAAGGTGTTTTATCAAATATTCAAGGTTCAATATCAGGAGTAGTATCAAGTGTAGGAAATCTAGTTATTATGTATATAGGTGCTAGAATGATTATGAATGGTGATATTACATTAGGTAGCCTTATGGCATTTTCAACACTATCAGGATATTTTATGGATCCAATAGGAAGACTTATAGGACTACAACTAAGTATTCAAGAAGCTAGTATATCTTTAAAAAGAATTTCAGAAATATATGAAGTAGAAAAAGAGCAAGAAGAAACTGAAACTGAAAAAATTAAAATAGAAAAATTAGATGGAGATATAGAATTAAATAATATTACCTTTAGATATGGTAGTAGATCTCCAGTTTTAAATAATATTAGTATAAAAATACCTAAGGGTAAAAAGGTAGCTTTAGTAGGGGAATCAGGAAGTGGTAAAACAACTATATCTAAGCTTTTATTAAAATACTATACACCAGAAGAAGGAAAAATAAATATTAATGGATATAACATAGAAGAATTGGACTTATATAACTTAAGAGAAAATATATCCTATGTTCCTCAAAATGTTGAATTATTTTCAGGATCTATAAGAGAAAATATAACCTTAGGAAAAGCAAATGCAAGCTATGAAGAAATAAAAAGTGCTTGTGAAAATGCAGGTTGCAAAGAATTTATAGAAAAACTACCAGGTAAGTATGATACTTTCTTAGAAGAAGCCGGTGGGGGCCTTTCTGGAGGAGAAAAACAAAGAATTGCAATGGCAAGAGCTTTGATTAAAAAGCCAAGCTTCTTAATACTAGATGAAGCAACAAGTAATTTAGATTTTATAAGCGAAGCAAAGATATTTGATACCTTATTTAAGAAGGGGAAGAATATAACAATGCTTATGATAGCTCATAGATTATCTACTATAAGAAGCTGTGACATAATTTATGTTATGGATAAAGGAAAAATTGTAGAAGAAGGAGATCATGAAAGTTTATTAAAGAAAAAAGGTTATTATTATAAGCTGTATATAAGTCAAGTTGGCTCAATAGAAGAAAAGGATATTATATATAAAGATAATTTGGATACAGAAAAAAATAATAAAATATCAGAAAGTATTATAGAAGAGGGTGAGGAGTATGAGTACAATTGAGAAAATAGCAATAAGAGAAAATAAAACTTTAAAGCTTAATAATGTATTAATTAGAGAAATAAGTGAAAATGAATTAATTGATATAAATAAAATTAGCTATATGATGGATAGTTATATTAAATCAAAGGGAAACTCAACTATTGGACCTATGATAAATTATTCTACAGTAGAAGTAGATGAAAGTGGACAAGCTAAAGTAATAATAAAGCTAATGGTTCAATTAAAAAATCCTATATATAATGTTGAGAAACCATATGAATTAAATACGCAGCTAAGAGTAACTAATTGTCTTTTTGCTAGATTTACAGAAAAAGAAGAAAAGTTACAATTTGCATATCAAAAATTAGGAGTATATGCCTTTGAAAATGATATTAAGCTAAAGGGCGATTCTTATACTGTATTTGTAAAACAAGAAGAAGAGAATATTGTGGCTGATGTATTTATGGAAACTTTGAAGGGTGGAGATTTACTTGAAAGTATATAACTTAAATGAAATTACTGATAGTAAAATCCTTTATGATAGAAAACCACCAGCTTTTATGAATTATATTATTTTAATAGTTACAGCATTAATTGTGGCATGCTTAATTTGGGCAAATAAGTCAGTAAAAACATATATGGTAAAAGGCCAAGGATTAGTAGTTTCAGAAAATAAATTTCACATTATGACTAAGGGGTCAGGAGAAATCAAAGATGTATTTATTAAAGAAGGTAGCGAAGTAAAAGAAGGAGATGTATTATTTACAACTAATGGACTTGAAAGCGAACTTCAATTAGAGCAAATAATAGCGCAAATAAATACTTATACAAGAAGAATAGAACTTTTAACATTAGCAGAAGAAAATGCAACTAATGGAACTAATAAATTTGATCCTAATAATGAGGAAGAATTTGAATTTTATAATAAGTTAAATGCAGCTTATATAGCTAGAAAAGAGTTTGTTGTAGATGAAAAAGCATTGAAAGAACAAGGAGCAAATGAACAACAAATAAAGGATTATGTTAAAACACAAAAAAATAAATCTGATGAGCATTATTATAAAACTATTTCAGAATTTACTACTGAAAAAAATCAGTATGAATTAGAACTATCAAAGCTAGTAGCACAAAAGGAAGCTTTAGAAAGAGGAAAAAAACAATATCAAGTAGTAGCTCAAAAAAGTGGAATAGTTCATTTAAATACGCCATTAACTTCAGGAATGGTACTTCAAGGTGGAAACTTAATAGGAACTATAACAAGTAAAGAAGAAGAATTAATAATAGAAACAATGTTACCTTCAACTGATAGACCAAGAATACATGTAGGAGATGAAGTAGCATTAGCTGTAGGAGGATTATTACAATCAGAATATGGAACAATACCAGGAAAAGTAATAAGCATAGATGAAGATGCAACTATAGATAATGAAAAAGGAAATGTATTTTTTAAAGTTAAGGTTAAGCCAAATAAAACATATTTAGAAGATTCTAAAGGAGAAAAAGTTAACTTAACCTTAGGAATGGTAGCAGAAACAAGAGTTAAGTATGAAAAAATAACCTATATGAAATACATTTTAGAATTAATAGGAATTAAATTTAGTTAAATAGCATTAAGAGAAATTTTAATATAGTAATTTTAATATAAATAGCGCGCGAATTAATTAATTTTATGTTAAATATTTACAAGTGTTAAAAGTTCTTTTAAAATATATATGTATAAAATGGAGGAGAAAAAAATGAGTACATTCGTATTAAAAAGAGAATATGCTTTACAATTACCAAATAGCTATGTAGATGTTGACAGAGATGAGATGGAATATGTTGATGGGGGTGGCTCAGTATCAGAGCACTGGTGGGGCTATGCAATTAACTTAAACGTTAGTGAGTGTAAGGAGTTAAAATATGCATTTAAAACTGGTCGTAATATTGGTATAGTTTTGAGTGGCATAGCCGGACTAGCAAACCCATTGGTAGGAACTCTTGCTGGTATCATGTTGGGTGGTTATTCACAACAAATGATTGACAATTTAGACTATGCAATAGATAGGGAAACAGGAGCTACATTAAGTCTGATTAAGGAGCCATCTGGTAGTGGTGCATATATACCTTATGTAAAGCCATGGTAAAATTAATATAGTAAAATAAAAATATAATCAGATATTAATAAATAATTTCATAGAATTAAAATGCTCTCTGTAAAACGGATAATTTAAAGTTATAAAAAAATATTTATATAGCCAATCACTTTTGTGGTGGGCTATATTTT
>NZ_JBNPON010000079.1:0-11799 GCF_050315195.1 Clostridium sp. SGI.024
TATTTTAGAACAAAAGAATTACAATCTGTACATTGTACTTGAGTTGGATTTTGTTCATGTGTTCCAACTTCAATCACTGATAATGTGCAATATTTTTCAACATTATCATTGTATTTACATTGTGAAACTGTACATTTAATATTTGGATTCTTAGTCACTAAAATCACCACCTTACTAAGTTAGTATTTGCTTTAAATCACATACTATTCATAAGATGTTTTTCACTAAATGTAACTTTTATCCACTAAAAATCTTTTGCGATTTCCTTAGCTTTTGTAATAGTATCTGAAAGTATTTTTTCAACATCCATTCCTACTACATCAAGATTCTCAGCTGCTATACTCTTAACTTCTTTTACACCAAAGAATGAAAGAATAGTTCTTAAATATCTTTCTCCCATTTCAAATTCTGCAGCTACTCCACTAGAATAATTTCCACCTCTACCTGAAACTATTAATGCCTTAGTAGCCTTAGCTATTCCAACTGGACCATTTTCTGTATATTTAAATGTTATTCCTCCAATACTTACATAGTCAAAGTAAGCTTTAACTATTGCTGGTACTCCTAAATTCCACATTGGTGTTGCAACAACAACCTTATCAGCTTCAGCCATTTCATAAGCATATTTTAATATAGGATGATTCCTGCTTTCTGCATTCTTTTCTCCAAAAAGTGCTCCTAAATCTTCTGCTCTTAAGAAATCTATGTTTTCATTATATAAATCTCTAACTATTACCTCATCATTTGGATTTAATCTCTTATATTCTTCGATGAATCCATCTGCTACTTGAAATGTTCTTGATTGACCTTCTGGTTTTATATTTGCTTTAATATATAATAATTTACTCATTTTCATCCTCCATTAGACACTTTTGTTATTTTTATCTATTTGATATAATATAAGTTATATAATAATTTAAATATAAATATTTAACAAGTAGACACTTTTTTTATACATAGTATATAAATTGATACCCATTATCAATTAAAAATTAATTTTAGAGGTGATATTTAATGGAGAAATTTTCAATAGATCATAAAGATTGTTATTTAAATAAAGATAGTCACGAAGTATGTCCAATGATTTTAGTTCATAAACTTATTTCTGGTAAATGGAAAATACTTATACTTTGGTATTTAGTTAATGGACCTTTACGCTTTAGTGATTTAAAAAGAAAATTACCAAATGTAACACAAAAAATGTTAACAAACCAACTTAGAAGCTTAGAAGAAGATAATCTAATTTATAGAACAGTTTATCCAGAAGTACCTCCAAAGGTTGAATATGGATTAACTGAAATAGGAAGTAAAATTATTCCTGTTTTAGAGTCCATGCATGATTATGGTGAAGAATACATAGAGGAAATGTAGAATGTAAAATTGATGAAATAATTAAGGTTACTCTGTTTAACCTTTTTTATTATTAAATTTAGTAAAAATATTTAATAATAGAAAGATGTGAAGAATATGCAGATTATATCAATAAAAAAATCACCAGAATATCTAGAGGAAGCAATTAAATATTTTCAAAGTAAATGGGCATCTGAAAATAGTATGAATGTTTATGATGACTGCATAAGAAATTGTATTACTACTTCTAATCCATTGCCTCAATGGTATTTATTAATTGAAAATACTAAAATAATCGGTTGTGCAGGTCTTATTACAAATGATTTTATTAGCCGTATGGATTTATACCCTTGGTTTTGTGCTTTATACATTGATAAAGAATATAGAGGAAATAGATATGCTTCTTTTCTTTTAGAGCAAGCAAAGCAAGATGCCAAGGTAGGAGGATTTTCTAACTTATACCTGTGCACAGACCATATAGGATATTATGAAAAATATGGATTCAAATATATTGGTACAGGATATCATCCATGGGGAGATAGTTCTCGTATATATTCTATAACCTTATAATATGTTTTTAAATTAATTTAAGGTTAACTTTTCATTGCCCTCACCATTAACTGTTTTATACCAAACTTCATAATTATTTTCTGTACTCGGAAGTGCTATATCTCCATCTGAATGTTGTATCCAGTGAGGGCTTTCAAACTCATAAAAATAACTATCACATTTAAATGTCACTCTTAAAGTAGCTTGAGTATATGCAAATTCATCTTTATTTATTTCCATAACAAATTTTTTTGTTTCTTTAATTATTTTATAAAATTCCTCATCATTCAGTTCTTTTACTTTAAAGTCAAAAGTAATCCTTCCAAATCGATAATACGTATCTAATGCTTTAACATCCTGATACTCTTTCTTTATATAATTATTATATTCCTTAAAAGAAGTAGATTTTAGAACTTCTCCTTTTTCATGAAAAATAAAACTATTAATAAAATACATTACTAATAATATAGGTATTAATATAACACCAAATATTAATATCTTAATTAGTTTTTTTAAAGTCATATCCAATTCCTCCATCTTAGTAAATAATGCATTACAAAATGAAATTATAAATTAATTATAGTATATATTTGGTAAATTATGTTATAATTAAACATATACATTATATTTATTTCATATGCGTATTATGCTTTATTTAATTTATTATACTTTTATATTCTTTATACTTCTTGTAACTATAATTATGTATTAATTACACTAGGATATAAATATAAAATAATTAAGTAAAAAAATGAGAGTTTTATGAGTGAAACAATTAGTAATACAAGCTAAATTTCTTTAATTAGATATTAAATACATGGAGGTGGATATAAAAAGTGTTTTTTGAGAGTATGCCTAATTGGTTTTGGGCAATTTATTACTTATTTTTAATATCATCTTTAACAATTGCGCTTATTGCTTTTAAACAAAATAATAATAAAACATTTTCTATCTTAGCTATACTATTTGCTATTACCATTCCATTAATAGGTATTTTAAATGGTATTGAAAGAACTCAAGGTATAAATGAATTTGAATATTTATTTATACAATTACAAAAAGGCTCACTTTGGGCAATATATTCAATTTTAGGTTATTTGTATTTATTTATTTTCTACATATTAACTTTCGTAAAATCAAGAAAAATAAAATTAGTTGATTCAAATATCTAGGAGGCACTATGGAAAAAGTAAAAAATACATGGAGTAAGAAACAAACGTATGAAAAAGTGCTTTCTATAATAGGTACAACTTGTGCTATAAGCATCAAGTAAGTAAATATGGCTCTCAACCCTATATAGGAAATGCCATTTATTCTTATATAGTTGCTATATATACAATTTTTCATAGTAAGTATTTCATAAAGTTTAATAAAATCCAAAATCAATCTTAATCTATTATCAATTAAATATAATTTACTCCCTATTATATTATTGATAAGTATATAAATATAAGAAAGGAGTATAGAGTTTTGAAAAAATTAATAACAATACCACGACTTTTATTGTTTATAATATTACTATTCATTATATTACATGTTACTCCTAGTTTATCTTTAAGAACACATCTATTTTTAACTGGTCATCCTAAACTTGCATTTACTACAGAAATAAAAGAATTAAGTAAAAATGACGATAACAAAGGAATTAGATTTTTTAGCTTTAACCCTGCTCCAATTCATAAAGCTACTGGAAATAATATGCTAGCATATAAAACAACAAGAATAGGATTTATATATATTACAACATATCATGGTGGTGGTTAGAATTTATCTTCTATCCTTAATTCTTTAAATTACAAATTAAAATTAGGAGGTTTTATTAATGTATAAAGAAGGAATTTTAAATATCGTTCCTATTTTATATTTTATTATTCCTATTATTTTAGGATTAGTTACTGGCTTTGTTCTAAAAGAATTTACTTCAAACAAAATAATATATTCACTAATAACATCTGTTTCTCTAAGTGTAATTCACCTTATAATTTTATCTTTTATTTTCAACTCAACTAAATCTGAATTTCAATTACTTTCAATTTTATTTATATGGAATTCATTTTTAATTTTCATTTCAAATATGATTTATTTATCTTTAAATAAGCTATATGTTAAAAAACTAAAAATAAAATCTTAAAATATTGCTAACTAAAGCCCAGCAAAACACTTGCTGGACTTTTTAATTCAAATAATTTAACTTTTATAATTTTGTTTTACACAGTAAAACTACATTTACTCTTACTTCTTACTTACTAACTTTTACTTTACCTTAACTCTTACTTCTTACTTAATCACTATTACCTATCTTAGTTGTCTCCAAATACTTTTTTTCTTAGCTCTAATCCAGCTTTTGTTACAGCAACTCCACCAAGTGCTGTTTCTCTTAATTCTGGAGGAAGGCTTCTTCCTACTTTATACATTGCAGATAAAGCATCATCAAATGGTATCTTTGATTCTACTCCCGCCATAACTAAATCTGCTGTACATAAAGCACTTATTGCTCCTGATGAATTCCTTTTTGCACAAGGAATTTCAACTAAGCCTGCAACTGGATCACATACTAGTCCTAATATATTCTTAAATACTATTGCAGCTGCATCTAAAGACATCTTAGGAGTTCCTCCCATCATCTCAACTACTGCTGCTGATGCCATTGCTGCTGCTGACCCACATTCCGCTTGACACCCTCCTTCAGCTCCTGCAAATGTAGCATTTCTTCCAATTATCATTCCAACTGCTGCTGATGCAAATAATGCCATTACTAATTCATCATCAGTTTTCCCAAGACTTTCTCCAGCTGTTAATATTACTGCTGGTAATATTCCACAAGAGCCAGCTGTTGGACAAGCTACTATTCTTCCCATAGATGCATTTACTTCTGATGATGATAATGCCATTGCCATAGCTAAAATCATAGTATCTCCAGTTAAGCTTTTTCCACTTTTTAAGTATTCTTGAAGCTTATATGCATCTCCACCTATAAGCCCACTAACAGAATAAACTTCTTTTTCTCTTGCTTCTGTTGCTCCACTTCTCATTGCTTCTAGTGTTTTATGCATTTTTGATAAAACTTTTTCTCTTGATACATCTCTATCTTCCATTTCTCTTCTAATAGCATATTCACTTAAAGAAATAGAATTTTTTTCACATATTTTAATAAGCTCTTCTCCTGATCTTGCTATGTCCAAACTATTCACCGTCCTCTATCTTATTAATAAGTATTACTTTTTCAATTCCTTCTACTTTTCTAATTTCTTCTATTAAATCATTAGAAATTTCACTATCTACTTCAAATGTCATAGTAGCATTTTTACCTTTTTGACTTCTTCCTAATGTTAGGAAAGCTATATTAACCTTACTATCATATAGAATATTAGTTACCTTTGCTACAGTACCTGGAATATCTTTATGAGAGGTTATTATTGTAGAATATGTTCCAGTAAATTTAACTTCATTTCCATTAATTTCATTTATTTCAATGTTTCCACCACCAATTGATGAACCTACAATTTCACACTCTTTACCATTCTTAAGCTTCATTAAAAACTTAACTGTATTAGGGTGATAATCTCCTAAATCTACATCCTTAAAAGTTATTTTTATTCCCTTTTCTTTTGCAATTTCAAGAGAATCTCTTAATCTATCATCTGATGGATCCATTCCCATTATTCCTGCAACTAATGCTCTATCTGTTCCATGTCCTTTATATGTTTTTCCAAAAGATCCATGTAATAAAAAAGTTACTTCACCCACTTCATCACCTGCTATAGTTCTTGCTACTTTTCCAAGTCTAGCTGCTCCTGCAGTATGTGATGATGAAGGACCAATCATTATTGGCCCTAATATATCAAAAACACCCATGCCACTCATGCTTTTTCTCCTTCAGTATAAATAATTTTTGCTATCAATATTATATAGTGAGGTGAAATAAATATCTATATTAATTAAAAAGTTTAGTTAAGCTTGTATTGTAGATTTTAATTAAATATGGATTTTCTCTAAAATATAATTTAAAATTATTTTTATTTTTCTTAAAAACAATAGAATTTATAGTATTATTCACCTTCATAACTTTAATTTTATCTATTTCATACTTTTTATACTTAAGAGTAGTTTTCCAAGTGAAAATTTCAATCTCTTCTTTATCAATATTATATATAATGGTCTTTTCTAATTTTCTTATTAAAACAATGAGAAAAATTATTAATATTAATAAAAATAATTTTATTATAATGCTATAATTAGGTCGAATAATCATAATGTTAATAATATTAAAAAATACTATAAATAGTAGATACATTTCGCTATTTAATGAGTTAGTATAATCAAATAATATATTTTCTTTACTAACCTCTAATCTTAATTCCTCTAATCTTTTTCTTTCACTAAATAATAATTTTCTAATAACTAATGAATATATTTTTCCGCTATAAGTTAATATACCCAATATCTCTTCATCGTAAAATACACTTCTAATATCTGATCTTTTAATAACAATCTTTCTAAAAAAATTCTTATAAATTAAATTTTCTTCATCTAAAATTAATATATCTTTTCCATAATCATCTTTAAATTTCATATTAATTCCTTTCTAAATATATAAAAATTAATCATTTTATGAACAAAACAATATTAATTAAAAAGTTCATTTAAGCTTGTATTATATATTTTAGTTAATTGAGAATTCCCAATAAAATATAATTTATATTTCTTTTTATAATTATCTTTCTAAATTTTCTTCTGTAAATTAAACTTTCTTCATCTAAAAGTATAAACTCCCTTCCATAGTCATTCTTTAGTCTCATAACTTCTCCTTCAAATATTTTAAATATATTTTATATGTACTTTTATATTAGCATATTTTCCTTAAAATCCCAAAACACTTTATACTCTAAGAAATAATAAAAAGCTACTATTTTCAAACTTACTTGATAAATAATAGCTTTTTCACTTTATAATTATATATTATCTTTTTATTTTTAATAATTTATATTTAGTACTTATAAAAATCACTACCACCAATAAATTCTCTTAATATGCTATTAGTTGGTACTAAATCCTTATCAATTTCTTTAAAGAACCCTAAAAATGCTTTAAGGCGAGTTGCTAATAAGTAAACTTTACTTTCTGGCTTTATTTTATCTAACTCTTGCAGTGCATATTTTTTTAATACGCATAATTCATATACCAATGTTGAATTAAACATAACATCTGCTTCTTCTTGGAAAACAAAGATATTTTTTGATTCTCCTCTTTTTATAGATGGCCACATTTTTAATGTTTCTTCAGCACCATACCCTCTTGATAAATAATCTCTAACTATTCTTCTAACTCTTCTTATGTCAGTAGTTGCAATTCTATTATGATTATCAAGATTTAATTGAGTTAATGCTGAAATATATATTTTAAACTTTTGTTTATCTGAAATAGATTTTGTTAAAATTGGATTTAAGCCATGAATACCTTCAATTAAGATTATACCGTTATTAGGTAATTTAAGATTCTTGCCTGACCATTCTCTAGCGCCTGTTCTAAAATTGAAACTTGGTATTTCTACTTCTTCTCCATTTAACAAGCTACTTAAATGTGAATTAAATAATTCTAAATCTAAGGAATATATACTTTCAAAATCATATTCACCATTTTCATCTTTTGGTGTATGCTCTCTATCTACAAAGTAATCATCTAATGATATAGGAATTGGTATATATCCATTAACTCTAAGTTGAATAGATAATCTATTTGCAAAAGTAGTTTTTCCTGAGGAACTTGGTCCAGCAATTAATACCACTTTAGTTTCTTTTCTTTCACTTATCATATCTGCAATTTGTGCTATTTTCTTTTCATGAAGAGCTTCAGAAACCATAATTAAATCTCTAAGCTCATGATTTTCTACCTTAGTATTTAAAGATCCTACTTCCCCAACCCCAATAATATTTAACCATTTTTCACTTTCCATGAAAATTTGAGAAAGCTTTCTATTCTCCTTAAACTCTGAAATCTCTTCTAAATTTTCTTTCTTTGGTGACATTAATACAAAGCCAGGATCATAATATATTAAATCAAAAGCCTTTATTACACCTGTTGAAAATGCCATTTGGCCATAGAAATAATCATATCTTCCATCTAATTCATATAAGCTTACCTCTTCAAAGGATACATGATTAAGTAATTCAACCTTATCTTCCATTCCATACCCATTAAAGATTTCAATAGCCTCTTCCCTTTTCATTTTTATTTTATTAATAGGAATATCACTGTTTATAAGTTCTATCATTCTTTCTTTAATTCTTTTTAAATCTTCTTCATTTAAAATTTCTTCTTTATGAATCTCTCCAAATACTCCCTCACCTATACTATGTTCTATAGTTATAACTGAGTTTGGAAATAAATCTAAAGAAGCTTTAATAAAAATAAACTGTAATGTTCTATTATAAATTTTATATCCTATTGAACTTTTTGTACTACATAAATATACAAGCTCTAAGTTTCCATCTTCATTTACAGGTTTAAAAAGTTCATAATATTCCCCATTTAATCTACATAATGCTATATCATAAGGATTAATATTTAAATAATCCTTTAAAAATACTCTATAACTAATACCTTCATCTACTTCATATTCATGATTATCGTAAATTATTTTTATTTTTTTCATTTTAACCTCCATAATATCTATTTAAGTTACCACTTTTTCTAGTCCTCAATTAATATTATATACCCATTAAGTAAAATTACTCCATAGATATTTTATAAACTATCAAAAAAGTAAAAATTTCTCTTCTTATTTTGAGCTATAAATATATTTTTTTATATAATCTTAGTAATTTTTTGTAATTTACTACTGTATAAAAAACAGCATAAAACAAATAATATTTATACGAGGTGGTTATATGTTTATAGTATTATTAAGAACTGTATTTTTATATGGTTTAGTTATTTTTGTAATAAGATTAATGGGAAAAAGACAAATTGGAGAACTTCAGCCTTATGAATTTGTAATTACAATTATGATTTCAGATTTAGCAGCTCTTCCGATGCAAGATACTAGACTCCCATTAATTTTAGGAGTTATACCAATAGTAACTCTACTATTTATAAAAACCTTACTTTCTATATTGCAGCTTAAAAGCCAAAAAGCAAGAAAAATACTTGAAGGAGAACCTTGTATTTTAATTGCTAGAGGAAAGATAAAGTTTGATGCATTAAAAAAACAACAAATTAACTTAGATGAGCTTATGGAAGAAATACGTCTTGCAGGTTATTTTGATTTAAGTGAAATAGAATATGGAATATTAGAAAATAACGGACAAATGTCCTTTCTTACTTCCAATAAAAATAGTAATTCTTCTAGTGATAATTCTAATGGCTCAAATAATTCAAGCAATCAAAAGCCTAGATTACCAATCATATATATTTTAGATGGAGAGTTTAATAGAAATTCTTTAACCTCTTCTACTAAAGGTGATGACTGGATAATAAATGAATTAAAAAAACATAAAATTAATTCAATTAAAGATGTGTTAATTGCAATGACTGATACAAATGGTCGATTTATCTATCAACTTCATAATAAGGAGGAAAATTGATGAAGAATACTTATATATCTGTATTTCTTTTTATAGCTTTAATTGTAGGCCTATTTTTCCTAAATAATAAATTTGTAAAGCTATGTAATGAAGTTATTTATAGATGTGATATTATAGAAGATTATTTAGATTCTTATGATGAAGATAACGCTTATGATGATGCTGTAGCTTTAATTAACTTAATAAAAGATGAGGCTGATGTCCCTGCTATATATTTAAATCATGTAGATTATGATTTATTAAAAAATGATGCTTTAAAGCTATCTCTCTACATTGAAGGGCAAGATAGAGCTGAATCTTTAGCAACACTGCATTCAGTAAGAGCAACAGCTGAACATTTAAGAGATTTACAAACTCCAAATTTCAAAAATCTGCTATAAATGAAAGAGAAAAATAATGTTGCTTGTTCTGTCTCAGGCTCCAAGTCACCACAACATTATTTTTCTCTTTCTTTATCTTTATACACTTAGCACAATAAAATCAAACCTAATCAAAAAACTTTCCCTTGTAAAAATTCTCATTTCCAAGTTTTTTTGCCGTTAGCCTGAACATAACACAACAATCTGGACATACAATATCCTTGCTATATTTACTATCACCACCTATGTTCTCTAAATCTCCACCACTTCTGACAGCCTCCATAATTGGGAACATAATCATCATTACTTTGGAGCAAATCCCCTGTCCATCTTTATTTACAGGACAACCATAGGTGCAGGTATACTTGTCCCCTACTTCTTCACCATTTCTGCAGTAACGTTCTGTATGGTCACTGCGAAGAAACCCTGTTACCTCAATTTCAAATTCGTACTCCTCATCATACCACTTTTTCATGATTAACCTCCAAATTCTAATTTATCAATCACACTTTATAGTATTACAAATCCATTATAACATATTTTACCAACGCAGAACTATTCAATTTCCATAGATCACTTATGTCATACTTAATACAGCTTTAGAACTGTTTGTTAGTGTACATTTTCATTATTAGTACCTCATTACCTACAATCTATCCTTTAAATTTATTAATACTTATTTAATTTCAGATTACATCATTATTTTAAAAGCATAACAATAATAAATACTAGCATTATCATAATAGGAGGTATAAATATAAATGCAAATATTAGTCTACCTGTTTTACTTGCAAAATTAATTGTACTACCCATACCATTTCTTCTCTCCACAGATTCAGATGGATCATCTGGGTTATAATAAAATATTCCTAACTTCCAATGCTTAGAATCATTATTTTTATTCATAGACTTCACCTCTATAATAAGTTCTCACTATCTTTTACTTTCAATATTTATTATTTCATCTATTTTACTTTCAAGTCTATTTAATCTAATATACAATTCTTTAATATACAGTGCCTGCTTCTCTTCCTGTTCCTTTAATTTATTAGGAATATAATATACAATGTTAAATATCATAAATATAACTAATAAAATTAATATTATTGCAAAAATATTTATATCCATTTCAACTTTCCTTTCTATTATATCTTTCATTCACATCTTCTTAATTGTAATTTCACTCTAATCTACGAAAACAGTTATTTCATTATGAATTTCATAAACCTTCCAGTGCTTTTATTTAGTAAAACTCTATTAATTTATTGCCTATATAATCAAGACAACAATACCTATTACTATAAAGATAACTCCTATAACATTTCTTATAAATCCTAAGAAATTATCTAATTCTGAAAAGTTATGTTTTATTATATATTCCTTATGCCAATTAGTTTTTTGTAAAAATATACATATTAAGCCTACAATGATAAATAAAAATCCATACCACATATAATTCTCCTAAACAATTAAGTTTTATATTTTCTAAATGACAAGCACCATATATTGAAAATGCCAATGACATAGTTCCATTCTTAACAAAAATACTTGGTAACAAAACATTTTGACTTCCTGCTGGAATAAATAGTTGTCCTATAATTCTAAATATAGTTGTTATAGTACCTATTAGAAAAACTTTAAATATTGTTTTCATCACTCTAACCACCCAATAAATTAATTTATTAAAAGTTAGTATTCTTGTAGTAACTTCATCAGTTCAATATCTTGTCCATATTTCATTACATAGTCAAAAACATTTCTTCTATTAATAACTTTTTTCATAAAATTTACATCAATTTTAGGAATTATTTCATCATTAAATACACCAAAATTAATAACTTCATTCCCTTTATCTTTTACAACTTTTATTAAGTTATCATATATAATACTATTTTTATCTTTTTGAGAGCTTGCCTGAATAACTGCTATCTTCATAATTTTCCCCTTTAAATGTATAT
>NZ_JBNPON010000080.1:0-11747 GCF_050315195.1 Clostridium sp. SGI.024
GCAACAAACCATCTTACATATGCAAGAATCTAAGCCTTCTTGATAAATAATAAAATTAAATATCAATCCAATTTTTGCCTCCGCTATCGAAGGCCTTTTCGTCATACTTAAATTTAGAGCAAATTTTGAATTTTAAAGAATAAATTGAAATTTATTCCTTAACTTTGATTAACTCTATTTTTTCATACGAAACTTTACACTATCTTTCTATTGACTTGTTATTTAATTATACACAAATAAGAGTAGATATAAAACAATATTTACCAATTATATAAATAAGAACTTACTTGATAAACCTTTAAATCTATGTATCTAAATTTATTTTTATATATTTACTTTAAATTAAAATCTAAATATAATATTATAATTATTGAGTCTTAAATACATATACAATTTGGAGGTAAATTATGAAGGCAGGACAAGAAAAGTTTTTAGGATTTATTTTAGAAAGAGTACAGGAAGATAAGGTTGATGAAGCAAAAGCTTTATTATCTGAAAGCTTTAAAAAGCAACAAGAAGGTACTTTTTCACATGAATATATTATGGAGTTTATTCCTAAGATGATTGCTTTATTAAAAGCTGATAAGATTGAAGAAGTTAAATCTATTATGGAGCAATTTGCTAAAAATATAAATAATTAAGTTATTATATAAAGCTTCACATTAAACTATTATTCATATATATTTTTAGTGCTAAGAATTTATGTAAACAAATATAACAAGGCTGTATCAAGTTTTTTGTAAACTTTGATGCAGCCATATACTTTATATATCTTCTTTTTTATAAAAATTGATATTCCATTTTCTCAAAGAAATCAACCTTAGGTTCAAGAAATTTAAAATTATGCTTCTCAGTATCTTGAAAATAAGAATTTAAAGGATCAAATATTTTATCCCAATTCCATAGTTCATCACCAATGTTTAAATAATCCTTAAACATTTCACAGCCCTCTGGTACTATAGGGTGTATTAATATTGCTATAACCTTACAAGCATAAAAACAGTCTGCTAGTACATTTCTTTTTAGCTCTTCTTTTTTGGAATTATTAACCCAATACTTATTAATTTCTCTTATATAATCATCAAGAACATAGGATATTCTATGAAAATCTTGATTATACATATGTCTTTCATATTCAAATACTGCTTTTTCTGTTAATACTTTAATTTTTTCACTTACTTCTTCTCTAGGAATATTTTCATTTAAGCTTTGTAAAGTATAAAAACATGAACGAATAAGTCTATTAAATACATTTGTTAATAAGTTTCCTTCTTTTAATACTGGGTCTGCTCCCTCCTTTTCATCTTCCTTCATATATACTTGTGGTTTAAATCCAACACTTTTTGAGGATAATCCTAAACTCATAAAATGCATTCTTAATTGATCACTAGTGTAATAGCTTAATAATTCATCTGCCATTGGTGGCTTAATATCTGAACTACTGCTTGCCTTCTTATCCATAAATAAAATGTGTTTATTAGGAACTATATGTGGTAGCTTAATATTATTAATATTTACATCTTCGCCCTTAGCTATCTTTAATCCTATTAGGATAGCCATTTCAGCAATTGAATAAAAATAAATATTATCTTCTCCTATAAATTGATATACCATGGAACTTTTATTTTCCCACCAGTTATGCCACTCTTTAGGATTCTCTCCTATTGATTCTAAATATGTCTTTATAAAAGAAATTGGTGCCCATAAAGATTCTGGCCATACCCAGAAGGTAAGATTTTTTAAATCCTCCTTATCTGGCACCCTTACTCCCCAAGAAATATTTCCAGATATCCTAAATGGAACTAATGTCTTACCATTAGTATAATGAATATTTAAATCATCTAGCTTTTCTTTTGCTTTATCCCTGTCCTCTAATTTATCAAAAATAAATGTTATTGAAGATTTATTCTCTTCATTTATAGTTTTATGACTAGGAAGAATAGTTTCTAAATTATTAAGGTCATTAATATATTTTCTTGGAACATATATCATTGGTTCCTTTAAAAATTCATCTATAGCCTTAATTTCAAACTTTCTTCTATTAGTATTTTTCTTTAAAAACTCATTTAGCTCCTTCATAATATCCAGAGAATCATCTAATGTAAAATACCAATTATCTACGCTTTTTAATATAGGTTTATTCCCTGATAATGTGCTAATAGGATTAATTAATTCTGATGACATATATTGATGTCCTAATGAACACTCATCTCCATAGGCTTTATCAGAATTACAGCCAGAAATTGGACACTTTCCAATTACTTGTCTTCCATTAAGAAATGTTTTTTTATCCTCGTCATAAAATTGTAATGCTGATAACTTTTTTATATAGCCATTTTTAAATAAGGTATTAAATATTTCTTCAGACACTTCACTATGAACTTCTCCAGACCTTCCAAAGGCTGAAGCTCCAAAAAAATCTAAACTAATTTTATAATCTTTTACTAATCATCATTATTACCCCTTTGTAATTATTTTAAAAACAAAAAACCCCTGTAGAACTATATTCTACAGGGGCAAAATTTACATTTCACGATACCACCCTTTTTCCCTAAAATGTCACCATCTTAGGCTCTTCAAGTACACCATCTACCATATTTAGGTTGAATCATACTCTAGTTCTGTAACGTGAACTTACGTCATAGCATCACTTATAATATATATTAATAAGATCCGTATGAAGCTCCGAGGCTTGTTTCATTATGATTTCATAATTTCCTTCCACCACACGGAAACTCTCTGTGTATTCATTCATAATTACTCTTCTCTTCATAGCTTTTATTATTTGTAATATTATATATAAAATAATTGTAAGTGTCAATTATCTAATATAGGATATATCATAATATTTTTTGTTTTTTCACAAATTAAGCATTTATTCAAATGGATAAACTAATCCTATTTGTCTTCTTATTTCATCCATGATTTTAGCTAGCTCTAGTGTATTATTATGAGAAGCAACATTACTTTCTAAAGTATTGTTCTTAATGCAACTATTTGCTTCCTCAATTTCATACTTGTATCCTGCTTCCTCATATTCATCTATATACTTTTCAGGATTTTCTTCAATATATAAATATGTTTCCTTTGATGCCCAAAATCTTGGTATAACTATCTTTCCATTTTCTCCATATATCACTGCCTCATTATTAAGTTTAGTTGTTAGTGAACAATTTAAAGAAGCTAAAATTCCATCTTTATATTTTAAATTAATTATATTACTTTCATCTACATTAGTTTTTGTAAATTCAGCATTTGACTTTATTTCAATAGGATAACTATTTGCAATATAGTTAGAAAATAGAATTGGATAAATACCTAAATCTAATAATGCTCCTCCAGCTAAATCAGGATTATAGAGTCTATGCTTTGCATTAAACTCACTTTTAATTCCAAAGCTTGCTGTAATTAATTTAACTTTTCCTATTTTACCTTCTTCAACCCATTCTTTTGCTTTATTAATCGCTGGTAAAAATAATGTCCAAAGAGCTTCCATTATAAATACATTATTTTCTTTTGAAATATCTATTATCTCTTTGCCTGTTTTATAGTTATATGAAAAAGGCTTTTCACATAATACATGCTTTTTGGCTAATACACATTTCTTTGCGTAATCCATATGGTAACTATGAGGTGTTGCAATATAGACTGCATCTATATTGTCATCACTTAAAAATTCATCTATATTAGTATAATATTTTTCTATATTATGACTCTTTGCGAATTCTTTTGTCTTATCCTCATTTCTCCCATAAACTGCAGAAAGAATTCCATCCTTTGTCTTAATTACTTCTTTAGCAAAAGCATTAGCTATTCCTCCTGGAGCTATTATTCCCCATTTTATCATATAATCACTACTCCTTCATTTTATTGCTATTATTATATAAAACTTCTTATAATAATAGCAAATATAAAAGGTGCTTTTAAAACACCTTTTTCAAAATTATTTTATTTATTATTTTTTAACCAATTAATAGCACAATATGTATGTATAGCTGCACCTGTAACTAATATATCTTCATTAAATACTACCTTTTCATTATGCATTGGCTCACCATATAAAGGATTTTCTTGCTTTGTTCCAGCACCTAACATAATATATACACTTGGAACTTCATATGAATAAGAAGCAAAATCTTCTGATCCCATTCCTCCTCCTTCAAATAAAACAACTGATTTTTCACCAATTAATTCTTTCATATAAGAAGTTAACTCTTTAGCCAAATCATTATTGTTAGCTAGTGGAGGTACTGAAGATAATTCTATTAATTCAGCTTCTCCTCTAAACATCTTAGCAGTAGAAACAACTATATCATTCATTCTATTAAATATAAATTCTCCTAATTCCTTATCTAAGCTTCTAATAGTTCCTTCCATAATAACTTCATTAGGTATTATATTAGGAGCATCTCCGCCTGCAAACTTACCTATTGTTACAACAGCAGGCTTAGTAGCTGATATTTCCCTGGAAATTATTTCCTGTAATGATATATATATATGTGCTGCTATATTTATTGGGTCTACTCCAAGTTCTGGCATTGCACCATGACATCCAGTTCCTTTTACAACTATTCTAAATCTATTACAACCTGCTATGCTAGTTCCTAAACCACATAATACAAGATTAGAAGGGGTACCAGAATGTACATGCATTGCCAAAGCTGCATCAACCTTAGGATTTTCAAGTACTCCAGCTGCTAACATTTTTTTAGCTCCAGTAAATCCTTCTTCATCTGGTTGGAATACTAATTTAACAGTTCCTTCTATTTCATCTTGATTATCCTTAAGTAGTTTTGCTGCTCCTAAAAGCATTGTTGTGTGCATGTCGTGTCCACATGAGTGCATGCATCCATTTGTTGATTTAAAATCACATTCTGTTGCCTCTGCCATTGGAAGAGCATCCATATCAGCTCTAAGCAAAAATGTTTTTCCTGTTTTCTTACCTTCAATAGTAGCAACTATACCACTTTCACATATCTCTTTTGGATCATATCCAAATTCTTTTAACTTATCTATTACATAAGCCTTAGTTTTAGGTAATTCAGCTCCAACTTCAGGATTACTATGAATTGTTCTCCTATAATTTAATAAGTCATCTTTTATTAATTTTGCTTGTTCAATAATTTTATTCATTTGTACACCTCATTTTTATTTAGAATTATTTCTATATAGCAATTATTTACTAATACATACTGTATTTTATTATTATGATTTACATTTATAACAATCTTAATACTGTTATTATTTTATTATAATATTTTAACAATATTATAATAAATTTTACATAAATATTCCACGGATAAATTTTTATATAAAAAATAGATAATGATTACTCACTATCTACTTGAAAATTTAATTTTATTCTATTATTATCCATATATTTTTAAGATAAAGCCACATCTAAAATCATCATAATTATAAAGCCTAATGAAAATGCAATTGCACTAATATCTGATGCATTATCTTCTGCTGCTTCTGGAATTAATTCTTCTACTACAACAAATATCATTGCACCTGCTGCAAAAGAAAGAAGATATGGCATAAATGGTGTAATAAATCTAGAAAACATTATAGTAATAGCTGCACCTATAGGTTCTACTATTCCAGATAAAACACCATAAATAAATGCTTTATTTTTATTTAATCCTTCACTTTTAAGTGGCATTGATATTATAGCACCTTCTGGAAAGTTTTGAATTGCTATTCCTAAAGAAAGAGCAAGTGCAGAAGCAAAATTAATAGCATTTCCATCATTCATAACTGCTGCAAAAGCAATTCCTATAGCCATTCCTTCTGGAATATTATGAAGAACTACTGAAAATACAAGTTTTGTTGTTTTGCTTATATTATATGTTTTTATTCCTTCTTGTTTATTAGTATCTTCTACATGAATATGTGGAATAATCTTATCTAGAAAAAACAAAAATAAAACTCCTAGAATTATACCAACGGCAGCTGGAATAAAAGATAACTTCCCCATTTCACTAGACATATCAATTGATGGAATAATTAATGACCATATTGATGCAGCTATCATAACACCAGAAGCAAAACCTAGTAAAATCTTATTTACCTTTTTACTAATTTCTTTTTTCATTGCATAAACACAAGCTGAACCTAATGATGTTCCTATAAATGGTATAAGAACTCCTATTAAAATATTCATTGTATCCCCCCTTATGAATATTATTTATTCTATTTTATAAATTTATTTTTATTAATTAATAACTATTATCAATTAAATAATACATCTTTTTAGCTAATATTTCAAGCATTTACATATTTTAATTTCACTTCATTTATAAGTAATAAAATAAAACAGCTAAAAGTACCAGCTGTTTTATTACTTAAATCTTAAAATATAACTTTATGTGCCACAAAATGTTCTATATGGAATATTGGTTGGCTTTGGCAATGTAATATATTCTTCTTGATCTTTACTGTATTCAAATGGATTTGATAAAACTTTTAATAATTTCATCATTAAACTATAATCATTATCTTTTACTGCTGCCTCAATAGCTTCTTCTACACGATGATTACGTGGAATTATTGAAGGATTTACACTTTTCATTAATTTTACAACTTCATCCTTTGTCTTATCTTGTCTAGATAATCTTTCATTCCATTTATTATACCAATTACTAAATTCAGAAGTTGTGAACATAGTTATATCATCTTTTTTATCTAAGGTTAGATTTCTAAAAGTATTAGTATAATCTGCTTCATATTTATGCATCAAACTTAACAAACTATATATTAAATCTTCATCATCTTTTTCTTCATTAAATAATCCAAGTTTTAATCTCATTCCTGAAATATATTTTTCTTTATATATATCCTTAAATTTATTAATTGCAGTTTGAGCTATATCTATAGCTTCTTCTTGATTATCATTTAGTAATGGTATTAGTGTTTCAGCAAATCTAGCTAAATTCCAAGCTATTATATTAGATTGATTTCCATATGCATATCTGCCTTGATGATCGATAGAACTAAAAACAGTAGATGGATCATAGGTGTCCATAAAAGCACATGGCCCATAATCTATTGTTTCACCAGCAATACTTACATTATCAGTATTCATAACTCCGTGAATAAATCCTACCTGCATCCAATTAGATACTAAGGTTGCTTGTTTTTTAATTACTTCTTCTAATAGGAAGATATAAGGATTTTCTTTATCTATTCCTTCTGGATAATGTCTCTTTATCGTATAATCCGCTAAAGCTTTTAAATCTTCATAACTTGCATATCTTGCAGCATATTGGAAGGTTCCTACTCTTATATGGCTAGATGATATACGTGTAAGTATGGCTCCTGGTTCTACTCTTTCACGTGCTACTGATTCTCCTGTAGTTACTACAGCTAAACTACGTGTTGTAGGAATTCCAAGTCCATACATTGCCTCACTAATAATATATTCTCTTATCATAGGTCCAAGGGCTGCCTTTCCATCCCCACCTCTTGAGTATGGTGTTATTCCAGATCCTTTAAGTTGAATATCTACTTTGTCTCCTTTAGGAGTTATATGCTCTCCAAGTAAAACTGCTCTACCATCTCCAAGCATGGTAAAATATCCAAATTGATGTCCTGCATAAGCTTGTGCAATAGGATTTGAGTTGTTTATTAATTTATTTCCTGAAAATATATATCTACCTTCATTACTTTCTAAAATATCTAAATTTAACCCTAAATCTTCAGCTAAATTTTTATTTAAAATGACTATTTTAGGGTCTTGAGATAAACTTGGAAGTTGTTTTGTATAGAAAATTTGTGGTAATTCAGAATAGCTATTTTCTATATTAAAACCAGTATTATTTACTTTTTCTCTTTCTAACATTTTATTTTTCCTTTCAATATTAGTATTTATTTTAGTTTTTCTTAGCATAAATTTATTATTCATAAGTTTAAAATTTTTAAAATGTACTATAATCTATTAATTAACCTTATATTACCATTATAAATATCTTTTAGTCAATAATAATCATTATCAATTAATTACTTCTAGATATACTTTAAATAAAATAGCCTATGTAAACTATAAATTTGATTTAGTATTTTATCAAAATTTAGTTTACATAGACTATGTATTTTAATAATATTTTAAATAAATTTTATTTTTTATTTATTTTTCTTTTTTGAAAGAAGTACACCAACAAATGCTAATACTGATCCTGATAATCCTACTGCAACAGATGAAGTATCACCAGTTTTAGGTAAATTAACATTACCCTTTCCATTATTATCTTTAGAAGTTTCTTTCGCCTTAATTACAGTAATATTATTAACTTCATCAGCTTTACCTGTTTTATTAGTGTTAGCAGCTTCATCAGTATTGCCTGGGATAGTAATTTCAGATGGAGCACTGCTACTTTCACCATCATTACCACCTATAAGAGTATATTCTTCTATAAGTGTAAGCTTATTTAAAGCCTCTTCTATTTCTTTTTCAGCTGCTTCAATTTGTTCCTGTGTAGCATTTTCATCTTCAAATACTTTCTTAGCTTCTTCTATAACAATATTTAAGGCTTTTAAACTTTCCTTAGTATATTTATTAGTTTCTAAATCTTCAGATGACTTTATTAGAATACTAAGTTCTTCTTTACTTGGTTTTGACTCTTCATTAGTTTCATCATTTATAGGATTAGATTCCTCTATAGGATTTAGATTGTTTATTGCAGCTTGTAATAATCCTTTAGCTTCTTCTATTTCTTCTGCTGTAGCATCTTCATCTGCTAATACAGTATTAGCTGCTTCTTTAGCACTATTTAAAGCTGCTATGCTTTCTTCTGTATATTTAGTATTATCTACTTCTTCAGCAGATTGCATTAAAGCTTCAAGTTCTGTTTTACTTGGTTTTTCAGACACAACTTCTTTTTCTTTAACAGTATCTTCAAATGATTTTAATGAATTATTTAAATAATTTAAAGCATTCATTATTGCTTCTATAGGTAAATTAGCTTGTTCAACTTCTCTTTCAGCTGCTTTTATATCTTCTGATAATGCTGATTTTAACTCTTCAGAAAACACCTTATCTTTATTATCTTCTATAGATTTTTTAGAATTATTTATTAAAGTTGTAAGTTGAGCTTTAAAGTTATTAATTTCATCTGAATCACTATATTTCAAATCTACAAATTTTCCAGAAGATATACTGTTAGCATTATACATTCCTAAGGCTTTCATCATATCTTGAGCTACTTTTAAATGTCCTCTATGATTTAATTTATTATCAGCATTTAAGAAGGTTGCTTTGATATGAGGATTATCTTTTTCAAGTTCCTTCCAAGTGTTATAATGGTCAACTACTGGTACGTCAAGTTCCTTAGCAATCTTTAATATAACATCTACATAGTTACTGATATCATTTTGTTGTAATACTGGTGTTTGTAACAATACAAGAGCATTAAGAGCCTTACCCTTATTTATGATTGATTTTAAGTTAGTTTCAAATTCTGCAGGAGTAACTGTTTCATTGCCACCTATCATAATAGATATTATTTCTGGATCAAATTCCTTTACCCATTTATCAAAGTTTGTATTAATGCTTGTAGAATCTGCTCCATCAATTCCAGAATTAACAACAAATCTTGATCTGTTCTCCATTTTATTTCCTCTATTTTCCCAACGAAGACATTCTTCAAAGTACTCTCCATAGTTTTTATATCCATAAGTAGCTCCACTTCCAGTAGTAGAATTGTCTCCAACTAAAACCCATGAATTAACTTTTGTAGTATCAAGAGCTCTATTTCTAATTGCTGTAAAATCACTATCACTATCTATTTGTGCACTTATACTATTTATTTCTGTTTCAGTTAATGCATTATCATATACATCAACATAGGAAATAGCTCCAGTGTAGAACCATTCTCCACCTTGATCATGAACATTTCTACCAATACTTAAGTGTGTAGGTGAATTTAAACTTGAGAAGAATTGTTTATTATTAGCTGTATGTATTATTTCTCCATCAACATAAACTTTTGTTGTTGATTCATTTACATTTATAACTAAAGTATGCCATTTACCATCGTTATATCCATTCCTTGTTGTTGTAAATGTAGCATTTCCTTGGTCAGTTCTTCTATTTACAAATATAGATCCATTTGTACTAACGCCAAATGCAACTTCTTTACTTGCATGACTTGAGTCTGATAAGCTTATTATAGTTTGTGCAGGACCTGCTGATGTTAAATTAAATCTAGTTACTATAGAACCTTTACTTAATGATTTTACTTTATTAACATCATAATTTTTATCTATAAAATCACTGCCATATAATTCTCTATCAACCTTATATGAAACTACTGGAGTCTTCCCTTCAATACTTGAATACTCTGGATAAGTTCTTGTTATTGTATTTAATACTGGTTTTGCAGTTCCATTACCTTGTAGAGGATAAGCTAATTTTTTAGTATAGCTATCTTCTGTATCTAATTTAAGTTCTCTAAGTATAAGATTCATAAGTTCTAAGTGACCCTTTTCATTTGGATGAATAGTGTCCCCAAGCCATGCATCTGTAACACCTCTTCCTAAATCAGTCCAGTACTTATGATGATCTATTAAAAATACATCTAACTGACTTGCTACTGCTCTTGCACCTTCCATAAATTGTGGTAATGTTCTTAATCTAGAGGTAGCTCCATTAGTTGTTGTATTTATAGTTTGGATTATTGGTATACCACCTTTTTCTCTAATTTTATTTACTATATTTGTTAAATTTGTTTTATATGTATTTAAATCCATAGTTACACAGTCATTCATACCTAATGTTACAAAAACTATATCAGCATTATATGTACCAATCCAGTTCTCATAATCAGCTAATAGATATCTTGTATCACCATTTGCAACCCCTGTGTTTATAACAAATCTATCACTTTTTACCTTTCCATTAATGCTTTCTCCCTTTAATCTTTCTTTTAAATGTTCAGAATAGCTTCTATAACCCTTTGTGTACTGTACACCATGAGTTATACTATCTCCAGTAAAAACTATAGTGGTTGGTTCATCTCTATTAATTATATTTAAAATACTTCTATAATCATTTAAACTATACTTAGCCGCATACTCATGACTAAATTGTTCATCATATACTTCAACATATTCTATTTCACCAGTAAAATACGAAGTTGGTCTAGAATTTTTAACTACCATACCAATATTCATTGAATCAGCATCTTGTACTAAAGAAATTAATTTATTTTTGTGGTTAGGAAATTCAACTGCTTTATCTCCATCAACATATAAAAATGTTCCTAGTTCTCCACTATTTATAACAACTGTATGCCATTGACCATCAGCATAGTTTTTTCCACTTGTTAAATAAGACATTACATTTTGTCTATTTTCAAATGTTTCTACTCTAATGTTTCCATTTCTTAATTTTATTTCAAAATAACTTTGAGCATCATCTTTGTCAGAGATTGAAAATATAGTTTGGTCTCCATTTGAAACAGTTGACTTAAATTTAATTGCAATTGTTCCTTCACTTAAATTTTTTACAGTATCTAGGTGTTCAGTTAAATCAACATATGTATTACTTCCATCATAAGTTTTTTTAGTGTCGTATTTTAGTATAGGATCGTACTTAAGATATGATTCATAACCTCTTATTTGTGAACTTTGTGTAGTAGTTGTTGTAGTAGTTGTTGTTTCACCTGCCATTACATTAATAGCTGGAACCGTAGTAGTAGCCAATAAACTTAATATTAACATACTTATTAAAATTCTTTTCATAAACT
>NZ_JBNPON010000081.1:0-11504 GCF_050315195.1 Clostridium sp. SGI.024
ATAAACAAATAGTTACAGCTCGTGCCTTTCATCCATTAATTACCCTATCCTTTGCAGTAAGAAATGTTATCATATTTTTTGCATGTAAAATATATGTAAAGTATTGTAGTTAATACTTTCATATGTTATATTATTTTTGTTATTGTAAATAATTAATTAACTTTCGTTTTATACATACAATAAATAGAAATAATAGTCACAATTACACAGTCTTATATAAATATATATTTATATAAGTAAGTATATCAATAATACTTCAAAAACTCATACAATAGAGTACATATTTTAATTAAGTTTTTACTAAATAAAATATCCTATCAAAACTAATTTAAGACAATCTAAAAAAGACCCTAATACAATTTTATGTAAATTAAATTTAGTAACAACAATAATTAGATTTACTAATTTGTTAGTAAATTTTTAATACATTATATCATTAACTAATTATAGAGAAGAAAGTTAATTTTATTTTCAGTAATTAATTGAATATTTATTTATAGGAGGGGTTATAAGTATTAAGAAAAAAGATTATATATATTTTTTTATGATTATTTTAACTAAAAAAATGTTTCAGAAAGCTAAAAGTATATTTTACTGAAAATTAAATTGTAATTATAATTTAAGGGGAGAGAGTTTTTTATGCTAAAAAGATTAAAACATAATATTGCTAAATTAGTTTTATTAACTATAATAACTACGCTAACAACTTCAATTCCTTTTAAGGCTAATGCAACAGATTTAAAAGGAAACTTAATAAAATCAAGTGAAGTAACTATTACTGCTAAAAGTGAAAACGGTTTAAACAAGGTGGATAAAGCTATTGATGGAGAAAAATCAACATATTGGGAGTCTTCAAATCATTATAGATGGGTGCAAATGGATTTAAAAGGAACTTATAATTTATCTTCAATAAAAGTATTTAATAAAGTTGGTGGATACTATAATTATAATATATATGCATCATGTGATGGAGAAAACTATATAAAGGTTGCTGAAAAGAGTAATCAAGATTTAGCTACAGCAGAAGGGGATCTTCATAATTTAGGAAATATAAAGGCCTCAAGTTTAAGAATAGATGTTACTTTTAGCTCAGGCAACAATAATTCTAATATTGCTGAAATAGAGTTATATGGTGAAAAAATTTCTGATGAAAAGCCTACTGAAAAAGCAATAGAAGTTAAGTCTTTTAAAGATACAGAATGGGCAGCAAAATATAATAAATTTGAAACAGATACTAATTATGCTAAGGAACAGACAGTTTTAGAACTTAGTAATATGGTTGAAAGAGTAATTGGTAAAGAATATAAAGATAAATTCGTATTTGAACTTAGAGAAGCAACTGAAGATGGAAATGATGTTTTTGAAGTTCAAGATGGTATTGAGGGAAAAATATTAATAAAAGGTAATAATGGTGTTTCTTTAGCATCAGGTTTTAATTATTACCTAAAGAATTATGCAAAGGTAATGTATAATCCTATAATGGGATCAAATTTAAATATGCCAGAGACTTTACCTTCTGTAGGAGAAAAAGTAGTTATTGATACTCCATATGAGCATAGATATGAACTAAACTTCTGTACTTACTCATATACAATGTCTTTCTGGGATTGGGATGAGTACGAGGCGTTCTTAGATTGGTCAGCCATGAATGGATTTAATTTAATTTTAGATATAGTTGGACAAGAAGAGGTTTTAAGAAGAACCTTAAATGAATTTAATTACTCAGATGAGGAGGTAAAGGAATTTATTTCAGGACCAGCTTATTTTGCTTGGTTCTATATGCAAAATATGACAAGCTTTGGTGGTCCACTACCAGATAATTGGTTTGAAGAAAGAACAGAGCTTGGAAGAAAAATGCATGATAGAATGCAAAAATTAGGAATAAATCCTGTATTACAAGGATATTCTGGAATGGTTCCACTAGACTTCAAACAAAAAAATCCAAATGCTCAAGTAATAGCACAAGGAAAATGGTGCAACTTTGATAGACCTAATATGCTAAAGACTTATGTAGATGCAGGACAAGAAGATTACTTTGCAAAGGTTGCAAATGTGTTCTATGAAAAGCAAAAAGAGGTTTTTGGTGATGTAACTAATTATTATGCTGTTGACCCATTCCATGAAGGTGGTAACACTGGAGGTATGAATGACGGAAAAATATATGGAACAATCCAAAAGAAAATGATTGAGCATGATAAAGATGCGATTTGGGTAATTCAACATTGGCAAGGAAATCCATCTAATACAAAAATAAATGGACTAGCTGATAAGAGTAAAGCACTTATATTAGATTTAAATTCAGATCTTAAGGAAAATGATTATAAAAGATTTGAAAGCTTAAATGTGCCATGGGTATGGAATATGCTTCATAACTTTGGTGGAAGAATGGGATTAGATGGACAACCTGAAAGATTAGCAAATAATATTCCAACTGCATATGCAAATTCAAAGTATATGAAAGGAATAGGTATTACACCAGAAGCTATAAATAACAGTCCAATAGTTTATGAACTAATAGGAGACATGATTTGGACTAGAAATAAAGTTAATTATAAAGATTGGACTTATGATTATATTGAAAGAAGATATGGAAAAGTAAATGAAGATATAAAGAAAGCTTGGGATATATTATTAAATACTACTTATAAGAAGAGAAATGACTATTATCAAGGTGCTGCAGAATCAGTTATTAACTCAAGACCTGCAACCAATATTACAAGTGCATCAACTTGGGGTAATAATAAGATTCCTTATGATAAAAAGGAGTTAGAAAAAGCAGTAGATTTATTTATAAGTGCTTATGATGATTTAAAAGGCAGTGAAGCATTTATATATGATTTCTTAGATGTAACTAAACAAGTATTAGCAAACTCTGCTCAAGAATATCATAAAGAAATGGTTAATGCTTATAATTCAAGAAATTTAGAAAACTTTAATAAAATATCAACTCATTTCTTAGAATTGATTAAGTTACAAGAAAGAATATTGGCAACTAGCCCTGAATTCTTAGTAGGAACATGGATTAATCAGTCTAGAACAATGTTAGCAAATGCTGATGATTGGACAAAAGATTTATTTGAATTTAATGCAAGAGCACTTATAACTACCTGGGGAGATTATAAAAATGGAAGCTTAAAGGACTACTCAAATAGACAATGGTCTGGTTTAACAGAAGATTTATATTATAAGAGATGGGAAATGTGGATTGATGGATTGAAGACTCAATTACAAGGTGGAAAAGCACCAAATATAAATTGGCATAAGGTTGAATACGAATGGGTTGTTCAAAAGACTGGTAAAGACAATGCTTATCCAACTACAGGTTCAGGAGAAGATTTATCAAAGTTAGCTAGTATAGCTATGAAAGAATTCTCTGTTAGAAATATGAATGAATTTTTAAATGGAGCAGATAGAGTTGTTGAAAAAGAAAATATAGCATTAGGAAAGCCAGTAGAAAGTAGTGTTGAAACTAATGCAGAGTATCCAACAAAAAATTTAACTGATGGAACTACAGGAACAGCTTGGATGGCAAAGGCAGTTACATGGCCAGTAAACTTAACTGTAGATTTACAAGGTGAGTATAACATTGATAGAATCACATTTTCACCAAATCAAGCAGCAGGTGGCTTTGCTATTAATTATGTTGTTGAAGTACTTAATGATGGAAAGTGGACAGAGGTTAAAAGACAAGATAGAGGTACTATAACTGGAACTATAGATATAGATTATAAAGGAAAGGCTGAAAAGGTAAGACTTACTTTAAGTAGTAATGATAATAATTTAACACCTGAAATGACTGAAATTGCTGTTTATGGAGAAAAAGTAAAAGATGAATTTATAAATGTTGCTTTAAATAAACCAGTTACAGGTTCAGCATATCAAAGTGGAAAACCAGTAGCCAATGTTGTAGATGGTGATTTAAATTCTTTATGGATAAGTGATGAAGGAGCAATGCCAGCTAATGTAACTATAGATTTAGAAAAAGAAACTAATGTAGATCATATAAATTTACATTTTGAAAAAGCTGGATTTAGATTCCAATTCAAGGTTGAAACTGAAGATGTAAATGGAAATAGAAAAGTGGTATTAGATAAAACAAAAAATACTGGAGACAATGATAAATCTTATAAGATTCCAGTTGGAGCTAATATATCAAAGGTGCATGTAACAATCACAGGAAAAGCTTCAGGTGGATTATATCCAGCAGCATGGGCAGCATTAGCAGAAGTTGAAGTAATGAGTAGGAAGGTAGAAGAGCTTACTAATATTGCTTTAAATAAAAAAGTTACTGGATCAGCTAATCAAGCTGGAAAACCAGTATCTAATGTGGTAGATGGAGATGTAAATTCTTTATGGATAAGTGATAATGGAGCAGTACCAGCTAATGTAAGTATAGATTTAGATGGTGAAAAATATGTAGATCATATTAATTTACATTTTGAAAAAGCTGGCTTTAGATTCCAATTCAAGGTTGAAGTTGAAGATAAAAATGGAAATAAGACAATTGTATTAGATAAAACAAAAAACACTGAAGATAATGAAAAAACTTATAAAATTCCAGTTGGATCTAATGCATCAAAGGTACATGTAACAATAACAGGAAAAGCTTCAGGTGGATCATATCCAGCAGCATGGGCTGCATTAGCAGAAGTTGAAGTAATGGGTAAAAGTTCACAAGAGTTTATAAATATTGCTTTAAACAAAGCTGTTACTGGATCAGCTAATCAAGCTGGAAAACCAGTATCTAATGTTGTAGATGGAAACTTATCTTCTTTATGGATAAGTGATAATGGAGCAATGCCAGCTAATGTAAGCATAAATTTAGATGGTGAAAAGAATGTAAGTTATATAAATTTACATTTCGAAAAGGCTGGATTTAGATTTCAATTCAAGGTTGAAATCGAAGATAAAGATGGAAATAAGACAATTGTACTAGATAAAACAAAAAATACTGGAGATAATGAAAAATCCTATAAAATTCCAGTTGCAGCTAATGCATCAAAGGTTCATGTAACAATAACAGGAAAGGCTGAAGGTGGATCATTCCCAGCAGCATGGGCTGCATTAGCTGAAGTTGAGGTAATGAGTGCTAAACAATAAGTTTAAAGCTAAGGATTTAAAATTTAATATCTAATTATGAATAACCTCCCTAGTAAAATTATAGTAGTAATTTTTAGGGAGGTTTTATTTTATGAGAAGAAAGTTTTGAAAAAGAAAATAACAATAAGTTATTTAACTTTCTTAGGCTTTCATTTATAAAGAGTTTGATTTTTAAATCAAATATGTATAAATTTAAGCATAATAAGAATTAATTACCATAAGAAATTTGTTGACAATATTTTATGAATGAATATATAATTGTTTCAAGAAAACTAGTCCTTTAAATTTAGTCCAGAGAGGCTAATAAGGTCGATGATAATACGGCATAGATATAATATAATTAGATAGTATAATTTTAATTTGTATATCTAATTTTAAGTATTACGACCTTTCTACATAATAGAGAGGTCATTTTTTTATGAAAATAAGTACTGGTTTTCCTTAAATATATATTTAGGGGGATTTCAAAATGGAACAAACAATAATAGTAGAAGAAAAAATTAAGAATAATGATCATGATTATGAGTTATCACATGTAGATAAAAGAGATAAAAAGGGATTCCTTTCAATGTTTGTTGTTATGCTTGGATTTACATTTTTCTCAGCAAGTATGTTAACAGGTGGAAATTTAGGAACGGGATTACCATTAAAAGATTTCTTTATAGCAGTACTTATAGGAAATTTAATATTAGCATGTTACACAGGAGCATTAGCATATATAGGTGCAGATTCTGGACTTTCAATGCATTTACTTGCTAGATATTCTTTTGGTGAAAAAGGTTCATATTTAGCATCTTTTATAACTAGTATTACACAAATTGGTTGGTTTGGTGTTGGAATAGCAATGTTTGCAATACCAGTAGCAAATAGATTTAATATAAACTTATATTTATTAGTTGCAATAACAGGAATATTAATGACAGCTACAGCTTATTTTGGAATTAAATCTTTAACAGTATTAAGTGCAATAGCAGTACCAGCAATAGCAATTTTAGGTAGTACATCAGCAGTTATGGCAACAAATTCAGTAGGTGGAGTTCAAGGATTAATGAATATTCAGCCAGAAAATAAAATGGCATTAGTAACAGCTGTAACTTTATGTGTTGGATCATTTATAAGTGGGGGAACAGCTACGCCAGACTTTGCAAGATTCTCAAAAAATAAAAAGGTAGCAGTTTCAACTACAGTAATAGCTTTCTTTATAGGGAACTCATTAATGTTCTTATTTGGTGCAATAGGGGCAATGGTTACAGGTAATTCAGATATAGCAGATGTTATGTTTTCACAAGGTTTAATATTACCTGCAATATTAGTACTAGGATTAAATATTTGGACAACTAATGATAATGCTATATATACATCAGGTTTAGGACTTTCGAATATTACAAAGTTACCTAAGAAGAGACTGGTAATAATTGGGGGATTAATAGGAACAGTAGGAGCAATATGGTTAAATAATAATTTTACTGCATTCTTAACATTCTTAAACTCAATGTTACCTCCAGTAGGTGGAATAATTATCGCAGATTTCTTCTTTGTAAAGAAAAGAAACTATGATAATATTGAAAATACAAAATTCGAAAAAGTAAATTGGGTTGCTATAATGGCATTCTTAGCAGGATTTATAGTTGCAAATATCATAACAGTTGGAGTTATAGCATTAAATGCAATAATAACTACAATGTTAGTTTATGTAATAGGAATGAAAATAACTAATAAATAGGTGATGATAATATGTTAATAAAAAAAGTAAGACTTTTAGATAAAGAAGGATTATTTGATATAAGAATAGTAGATGGAAAATTTACAGAAATAGATAATAATATAGAAGCATTAGAAAATGAAGAAATTATAGAAGGAAATGGGGCCTTAGCTTCAGCTCCTTTTATAGAACCACACATTCATTTAGATACAACTCTTACAGCAGGAGAACCTAAATGGAATAAAAGTGGAACGCTTTTTGAAGGAATAGAAAGATGGTCAGAAAGAAAAGAATTTCTAACTAAGGAAGATGTTAAAACTAGAGCAAAGAAAGCTATAGAATGGCAAGTAGCAAATGGAATTCAATTTATAAGAACTCATGTAGATGTTACTGATGAAAGCTTAGTTGCTTTAAAAGCAATGGTGGAAGTAAGAGAAGAAATGAAGGACTTTGTAACATTACAAATAGTAGCTTTCCCACAAGAAGGAATACTATCATATCCTAATGGATTAGAGTTAGTTGAAGAAGCTATAAAATTAGGAGCAGATGTAATAGGAGCTATACCTCATTTTGAATTTACAAGAGAATATGGAGTAGAATCTATAAATAAGATTTTCGAATTAGCTAAAAAATACGATGTATTAGTAGATGTTCATTGTGATGAAATAGATGATGAACAATCAAGATTCTTAGAAGTAGTAGCAACTAGAGCTTTAGAAACTGGCCTTAAGAATAAGGTAACAGCTAGTCATACTACAGCAATGGGATCTTATAATAATGCTTATACATATAAGTTATTTAGATTATTAAAAATGTCAGGAATAAACTTTGTTTCTAATCCTTTAGTAAACACTCACCTTCAAGGAAGATTTGATACATATCCTAAGAGAAGAGGGATTACAAGAGTTAAAGAACTTAACGAAGCAGGAATTAACGTATGTTTTGGACATGATGATATCTTTGATCCATGGTATCCAATGGGAACAGGCAACATGCTTGAAGTAGTTCATTTTGGATTACATGTATGCCAAATGATGGGCTATGATGATATAAATGAATCATTAAAGTTTATATCAACTAATAGTGCAAGAACTTTAAATATTGAAGATAAATATGGAATAGAAATAGGTAAGCCAGGTAACTTAATATTATTAAATGCTGAAAGTGGCTATGATGCAGTTAGAAGAAGATCAGAAGTTTTATATTCTATAAGGGAAGGCAAAGTCATAGCAAAGACTATTCCAAGTAAAATATTTGTAAATATAAATGAAGAAAAAGAAGTAAACTTTAAAAGATAATATAAAGAAAATGAAAATATATTTAAATGTATATAAAATTACTTAATTTAAAAAAATAATTGAGTTTTAAATTTTAGTGTGATAATATATAAACAATAACAAAGTTAAAAATTTGAAGCTTTAATGTACTGAATCGCCGGAGGAAGTACATTTGTTTGAAGCGATAGAGGATTCATACCGTTAGGCCAAGGGTATGAACCTTCTATCGCTTTTATTTTTATAAAAATGGAGGGAGAAAATACTTATGATAGGTTTAATATTTACAACAATTTTTACTAGTGCAGCAGATAGTTTAAATCCTGTAGCAATTACTCAACAGTTTATATTACAAGGAATGGTGAAAAAGCCAAAACACATATGGTTTTTCATTTTAGCAACAGGTATAACAAACTTTATAGGTGGATTAATGGCATACTATGGTTTAGTTGCAGTTATTTCTAATATATTTGATTTTATTTTAAAAAAGCTAGTACCACAAATATATATTATTGAATTAATTATAGGAATAGTTGCTCTTATTCTTGTTTTATATTTTGTATTAAATGAAAAAATAAAGAAAATAAACAAAGGAGATGAGTTTAAAAATAAAAGTTCTATGGAAGATGAGAAAGCACAGATTTCTAAAAAAATAAAATCAGTTTCGCCATTTTCTTTATTTATTTTAGGAGTTGTAGCAACAATAACTGAACTTACTACTGCACTTCCTTATTTTGCTTTTCTTGCAGTTTTACTAAATTACGAATTAAGTTTACTTTCAGTTGTTATAATACTGTTTATATATAATTTTATTTATTCTTCACCTTTGATGATACTTTATTATATTTATAGAATGAAACAGGATTTATTTGAACGTTTTTATTTGTTTATAAAAGAAAAAATGGAGAAGTGGTCAGTAGTAATTATGCCCTTTGTATTTGGATTAATTGGAATGTTTACTATTGTTCATTCAATAAGCTTATTATTAGGGTGAATGGACAATTTTTAAAGAAGGAAATACTAGAATATAATTGTCTTCCTTCTTTAAATAAGTAAATCTTACAAACTGAAGTAATTATATGTATTAATATACAATAAATTACAATAGTAATATAATTGAAATATGGATGTTTAGAAGGAGATTATTTGATTATGAAGTTAGAAAAATTTAATAATAAAGAAATTCCTGAATTAATATTTTAGATTGAAGATGAAGATAAAAAGATTAATAATGAATATTGGTCATTATTAAATATGAGTATTCTAGAAGAAGAGTATAGAAAGAGATAATTATTCAAAAGAGGGATGAAATATATGAAGGAAGAGATTTTATATAAGGTAAAAGCTCAACTAGCAAAAGATTATAATTGTAGAGTTGAAGATTTTAATAATAAAGATAATTTAATTACTGATTTAAAAGTAATAAATGGTAGTAGAAAATATAATGATGATAAAGAAATACTAAAGATATTAATATTTAATGGGAAATTAGTAATATCTGCTGATAAATGCATAATAGAGTGGTGTGAGGAAAATTTTAAGTTATTTCCAGGGGAATGGTTATTTTTATATTCAGTATTAAGAAGAATAGATAAGAAGATAAATGAATTTGGATACGAGATTGAAGATACTCATCATTACTACTTACCAAAGGATACTAATTATGAAGAGGCTAATAATTTTACTTTAAAATGGTATAAGAAAGATGAAATACTGCAATTTAAAGATGATAATAGATTTGATGAAGCCTTTGCCTTTAATGATAATTATCCAGATGTATTAGCTGTAGCAGCTTTAGATGATAAAGGAAATATTTTAGGAATGGCTGGAGCAAGTGAGGATTCTGATATTATGTGGCAAATTGGGGTTAATGTGCTTAAAGAAGCAAAAGGTAAGGGAGTTGCAACTACAATAGTAAAAGCTTTAAAAAATGAAATATTAAAAAGAGGAAAAGTACCTTTTTATGGGACTGTAGAATCTCATATAATATCTCAAAAAGTTGCTTTAAAATCAGGATTTTATCCAGTATTTGCAGAAGTGAAAATTAGGAAAATAAATGTTATAAATTAGTTTACTAAAAAATCATCTTTTAGGAAGAATATAATTAGGTATTATTTTTGAAAGGATGATTTACATGAATAGAGAAAAACTTCAATATTTTAAGAATAAACTTAATAAACAAAAAAAAAAGAATTAATGAACTTATAAATCAATTAGATGAAAATGGTGTAACTAAATATAATGCTGAAACTGCAAGTGAATTATCATTTTATGATAACCATCCAGCAGATATAGGAAGTGAAATCTTTGAGGTTGAAAAAGGGCGAGCTCTTGAAGCAAATGAAATGTCATTATTAGATAAGATAGAGGATGCATTAAGAGCTATAGATGATGGAACATATGGTAAGTGTAAATCTTGTGGTAAAGAAATTGATAGAGGAAGGTTAGAATTTCTGCCTTATGCAGTTAATTGCATTAAGTGTCAAGATAGTATTAGTGCTGTTAAAACATATAATTCAAATCAGAGAGTAGTTGAAGAAAGTGTAATTGGTAAAACTCTTGCACATAGTTATCAGCATGGAGATAAAGATGAAATAGGTTTTGATGAAGAAGATAGCTATCAAGCTGTAGGAAGGTTTAATGAAGTTAGAAATGCACCAGAGTATGATTATCATTATGATGATAATAGCTATGTGGAAGATATAGAAAAAATAAGTAATCAACAATATAGGAATCAATTACCTGATTAATTTTTTATTATAGTTAATATAGTAGTAGCTAGTATAAATTGTATTTAGCTACTATTTTTACTATATAATGAACTTTAATTAGAAAATATATTTACATAGTTATATAATAAATACATGATTTAAAAGGTATTTTGAATAATGAGAAATTTAATAATTCCTCACTATTCATTTTAGATTTTTACAACGGTAACATATTTATTACTTTAATCCAGTTGCTTTACCTACTGTTCCACCTAGTTTCTTCCAAAAGTAATTATGCTCTTCCACAGCTTTAGAAAAATCATTATTTTCCCATCTAGTAAGAACTTCTAACATATAGTCTTTATCTGCATAATCAACTTTTTCAATTAAATTTTTTAGTGAAGAAATATACTCAGGATCCATTTCGATTTTTCCCCAAATTTGATTATCTTCTGCAATGATTTTAGTATTACTCATTCTATGAATTATGTCATATACATTTTCTATAGGATAATATTCACTATCTTTAATTTCATTTGATTCTTCATTAGAAAGTTCTTTATCAATTTTCTTAATTTCAGATATGTTAGATTTAGCATCAAAGTTGCCTGAGTCAAATTGTTTATAAATTATAAATGAAAAAATTCCAATAGCTATAATAAAAATAACAATCAAAATAGTAATAAATAGTTTACTTTTAAATATATTTTTCATTAA
>NZ_JBNPON010000082.1:0-11424 GCF_050315195.1 Clostridium sp. SGI.024
ATTTTCAAAGATCTAAGTCTCTCGACTTGCTTTTTTATGATAACATTCCTCTTATCAATTGTCAACATTTTTTGTTGCAATTTTTTGCTGTTATCTTACCGCCGTTCCCGACGACGCTATTTATATTATCACGATTATTTCAATCATAAATTATTAAGTTACTATAAATTTTAATATTATAATTATAATACTATCTTTTTCTTTATTTTTCTCTCTTTTTTATATAATGATACGCCAGGTAAAGTTAACTATATAAATAAGTGTATTATATTAAATTTCTTATAATTTAATATAAGTTTTCACTATTTTGTCAAATTATTTTACTTAATATACGATAATTTAATATAATGTATATTATTAATGCAAAATATTAGGAGGATTATTATGATAAAAAAATTCATTCTTCCTGTTATAGCTTCACTTTTTATTTTTGTAGGTTGTTCAATTAAAAATAATGAAGCAACAGAAGAAAAAAACAATCCAAGCTCTCTACTTCTTATAAAGATAATACTATTACTAATAAAAAAATAGCTTTTTTTGGTGAATCTTATTCCAACAGCAAATATATATTTTTAGGAAATCTATTATTTTTTCCTAATCCTAATAATAACGACATCTTGTCTATATCAAAAATTACTGAAGATGCTACTTATATTGATACTTCTTCAATAATTGATAGCTTTAATATAATACAAATGCTATAGCTACAGATGGAAATAATATATTTTTTTCTTCATCATCTACCAAGAAGAGATTATATAAATTAGATTATCAAAAAAAAGAAATAACTAATCTTATTCAAGATAGTTCTTTAGAAATTGTTTATTATGATAATAAGTTGTACTACATAAGTTCAGAGGATAAATATATATATTCATATTCTATTAAAGATAAAGAAATAAAATTATTATCTAGTTCTAAAGCAAGTAACCTTTTAATTAATAACAATTCAATCTATTATAAGAATTTAAGTGATAATTCTAAATTATATTGCTTAACAATAAATAATAAGGATAATTTTAAGCTTATGGACTCTTCAGTTGATAGTTTCGTAATACATAATGATGAAATGCTATTTTCAAATTCAAAGGACAATAATTATTTATATTCTCTAAATTCATCTACCTTTGAATCAAAAAAGTTCTAGATATAGGAGTATCTAATTTAAAACAAGATAATAACAAAATATATTGCATAAACTCTGAATATCCTAACTTCCTATATGAATTAATACCAAATAATGAAACTAATAAATTTGAAGCTAAAAAAATCTTTCCTAACTTCGCAAATAATTATTACACTTCAGAGAAAGGAATATTTATCGAAACTACTCATAATCTAGGTAATATAAATATACTTAAATACAATTAAAAAAAGCTATATTGAAATATACTTTAATATTCTTTGTATATCTCAATATAGCTTTTATTTATTACTTTAAATTTCTTACTATTTCTTTATACTTATTACCTCTTATTTCAAAGTTTGGAAACATGTCGAAAGATGCACAAGCTGGTGATAATGTAACTATATCTCCTTCTTTAGCTATTTCCCTTGCTTTAAGCACAGCCTCTTCTAAAGTATTTACTTTAACAGTAGGAACCTCTATCCCCTTTTCTTTTTGCACTTTATCAAAAGCTTCTTTTATTACATCTTTAGTAGCACCTAATAAAATTAATTCTTTTATATATGGATATCCTTCTTCAGCAAGAGGATCAAATGGAATATGTTTATCATATCCTCCAGCAATTAATATAACCTTAGTATTAAATGCAAATAAACCAGCTAAAGTCCTAGTTGGACTAGATGCAATAGAGTCATTATAGTATTTAACACCATTAAGTTCTCTAACTAACTCGCATCTATGCTCTACTCCTCCAAAAGTTTTAACAACCTTTTTCATAACATCTATAGATACATCTTCTTTAGTTGCTAAGAAAGCTGCTAAGTAATTTTCTATATTATGAACTCCCTTAATTAAAACATCATCCTTTGTGCATACTTCTTCTCCATCAACATAAAGGATATCATCTTTAAAGTAAGCTCCCTTTTCCAATCTTTGTTTTGAACTAAATTCTCTTACTTCTCCTTTTGCTTCAGATACAAAGCTATGTGTTATTTCATTTTCTCTATTTAAAATTAAAATCCCTGATTTATCTTGATACAAAAATATATTTTTCTTTGCATTTATATATTCTTCCATATCCTTATGCATATCTAAATGATTAGGAGCTAAATTGGTAACAACAGCTACATCTATAGGAGTATCCATTGTCATAAGTTGAAAACTAGATAATTCTAATACAACTTTATCTTCAGAGCTTATATCTTCTATATTAGAAAATAAGGGTGTTCCTATGTTTCCACCAACCCAAGTCTTATAACCTGCTTCAATAAGCAATTTTGATATAATAGTAGTTGTTGTTGTTTTTCCATCACTACCTGTTATACCAAATATTTTACCTTTGCAGTATTTTACGAACTCTTCCATTTCTGAAGTTATATATGCGCCTTCCTCTTTAGCTCTAAGTAAAGCTTCACAATCTATTCTCATTGAAGGAGTTTTAAATACAACTTCAAACCCCGTTAATTTATCTAAGTAATTATCACCTAACTCTAATATTACTGATAGATTATCAAATTCATTGGCTATATTACCTAATTCTTCCCTATTCTTCTTATCAAAGGCTGTTACTTGTGCTCCAAGCTTAACTAGGAATCTTATAAGAGGTATATTGCTAACCCCTATTCCTACAACAGCAACTTTTTTCCCTTTTATAAATTCTTTAAATTCTTTAAATGGTTTTTTCATATTATTCCTCCAACCATATCTATATAAAAATATTATATTAATATACTATTTTTTTGCTAACAAATCAGCTTTATAACCTTGTTAGTAAATAAGTATATTTACATTAAATAAGTCTGTCCCAATTCTTTTTTATTATAACACTTATAATTATTAAATACAAAATCTGCTATTATCCAATTAAGAATTCTTAATTTATAATATTAGTTCAATACAGAAAGGAGCTATACACTAATTTTTAGCGTCATAGCTCCCTTCAATAATTAGAATTCTAAACTTTTTTCAATATAAGCTTCTAATTCAGATATCTTAATTCTTTCTTGTTCCATAGTGTCTCTATTTCTAATAGTTACAGCTTCATCTTCTAAAGTATCAAAATCTATAGTTATACAGAATGGAGTTCCTATCTCATCTTGTCTTCTATATCTCTTTCCAATGCTTCCTGCTTCATCATATTCTAAATTAAACTTCTTACTTAAGTTAGCATATACATCTAAAGCTTTTTCTGAAAGTTTCTTTGAAAGTGGTAAAATTGCAGCTTTATATGGTGCTAATGCTGGATGCAAGTGCATAACTGTTCTTACATCTCCACCTTCTAATTCTTCTTCATCATATGCATCAACTAGGAAGGCTAAAGCAACTCTATCAGCTCCTAAAGATGGCTCTATTACATAAGGAACGTATTTTTCATTAGTTGTAGGATCTAAATAGCTCATATCTTGACCTGAATGTTCTTGATGTTTATTAAGGTCATAATCTGTTCTATCAGCTATTCCCCATAATTCACCCCATCCAAATGGGAATAAATATTCTATATCTGATGTAGCATTTGAATAGAATGATAATTCTTCTGCTCCGTGATCTCTCATTCTTAAGTTTGCTTCATCAACTCCTAAGCTTAATAAGAAATTAAAGCAATAGTCTTTCCAATATTTAAACCATTCTAAATCAGTTCCTGGCTTACAGAAAAACTCTAATTCCATTTGTTCGAACTCTCTAGTTCTGAAAGTAAAGTTTCCTGGAGTTATTTCATTTCTAAAAGACTTACCAATTTGAGCTATACCAAATGGAACCTTCTTTCTTGAAGTTCTTTGAACAGATTTAAAATTAACAAATATACCTTGTGCAGTTTCCGGTCTTAAATATATTGTACTAGCTGAATCTTCTGTAATTCCTTGAAAAGTCTTAAACATTAAATTGAACTTTCTAATATCTGTATAGTTTAACTTTCCACACTTAGGACATACTATATTATTCTTTTCAATATACTCTTTTAATTGTTCATTTGTCCATCCATCAGCACTTGCTACTTCAGCACCATTTTCACTCATATGATCTTCAACTAACTTATCAGCTCTAAATCTCGCCTTACATTCTTTACAATCCATTAATGGATCTGAAAAGCCTCCAACGTGACCTGATGCTACCCAAACTTCTGGATTCATTAATATAGCACAATCCACTCCAACATTATATGGACTTTCTTGAACGAACTTCTTCCACCAAGCCTTTTTTACATTGTTTTTAAACTCAACTCCTAGTGGACCATAATCCCAAGAATTAGCTAATCCTCCATAAATCTCTGAGCCAGGAAATACAAAACCTCTATTTTTGCAAAGAGCAACGATTTTTTCCATAGTTTTTTCTACTGCCATTTTAATACCTCCAATTTTTTATAATAAAAAAAGGCCATAAACCTAAAGGGACGAAATTTATATTCCGCGGTTCCACCCTTCTTGGCTCTAGCCCAACTTTCAACATCATAACACTCAAAAGCGCCCTTCAACTCAATCTTATAACGATTTTCACCCTTCATCGTCTCTCTAAAATAAAATATAAGTTTACTCCTCTTTCTCTTAGTGTTTATTAAATTTATATATTCATTTTACCAAAAGCCATTTATATGTCAACGCTTTTTTCTTGGCATCTATAAATAAATATTTATTTATTAGTTATATAGCTTGCAACTATAGATAATAAAAAAGAGTTTTATAACAATAGATAATTTATCTACTCTTATAAAACTCTTATAAAATGGCTCCGTGGAGAGGATTCGAACCTCCAACCTATCGGTTAACAGCCGAGTGCTCCACCATTGAGCTACCACGGAATATTTTATAAATAATTTTAAAATTAAAATGGCTCCGTGGAGAGGATTCGAACCTCCAACCTATCGGTTAACAGCCGAGTGCTCCACCATTGAGCTACCACGGAATACTATAAATAATTTTAAAATTAAAATGGCTCCGCGAAGAGGATTCGAACCTCCAACCTATCGGTTAACAGCCGAGTGCTCCACCGTTGAGCTATCGCGGATTATTTGCTACATTTGTTATTATATCAAGTTTTATTAATAATGCAAGTGTTTTTAATAAAAATTTTCTTATTATTTTTTTACTTCACTATATTCTCCTATGAAAATCTACTATTTTACTAGGCTAAAACATTCTTTAAATAAAATTAAGAACTATCGCTAATGAATTTATTATTCACTAATACGATAGTCCTATAATTGTTTAAACTAAATTTAGTAGTTTTTATATTAATTTATTAATTCTGTCACAGTCCTTGTATATCCTACTTTACTGGTTTCATTGTTGGGAACATTATAATGTCTCTTATAGATGCTGAATCTGTTAAGAACATTATAAGTCTATCTATACCTATTCCTAATCCACCTGTTGGAGGCATACCTGTTTCTAATGCACTCATGAACTCTTCATCAATCATATAAGCTTCATCATCACCAAGTTCTCTTTCTTTTTCTTGTTGATTGAATCTTTCTCTTTGAACTATTGGATCATTTAATTCTGAATATGCATTACATATTTCTCTACCAAATACAAAACCTTCAAATCTTTCAGTAAACATATCGTTACCTCTCTTCTTCTTTGTAAGAGGTGATATTTCTACTGGATAATCGCATATAAATGTTGGTTGAATCATATGTTGCTCACAATATTCTTCATATAAAGAATTTAAAACTTCACCCTTTGTAACATGAGTTAAGTTCTTCTTAAACTCTAAATTCTTTTCTTTAGCAATAGCTTGAGCTTCTTCGTTAGTTGCTATTGAATTAAAATCAATTCCTGTATATTCTTTTACTGCATCTACCATTGTTATTCTTCTCCATGGTGGTGCAAAATCTATTTCAGTACCTTGATACATAACCTTAGTACTTCCATTTACTTTTTCACATACATAAGCAACCATATTTTCAGTAATTTCCATCATATCATTATAATCAGCAAAAGCTTGATATAATTCTATCATAGTGAATTCTGGATTATGTCTAACTGACATACCTTCATTTCTGAAAGTTCTTCCCATATCATATACTTTTTCTAAACCTGCTACTATAGCTCTCTTTAAATATAATTCTGGAGCTATTCTAAGATACATATCTATATCTAAAGTATTATGATGAGTTATAAAAGGTCTCGCTGAAGCACCACCTGCTATTGGTGAAAGCATAGGTGTTTCAATTTCTATAAATCCTCTATTATCTAAATATTCTCTAATTCCCTTTAGTATAGCAGCTCTTTTAATAAAGTTTTGCTTAACTTCTGGGTTAGATATCATATCTACTTCTCTTTGTCTATATCTTAAGTCTGGATCCTTTAATCCATGCCATTTTTCTGGTAATGGTTTTAAAGATTTACATATCAATTCAAAGTTTTTAACTTTTACAGATACTTCTCCTGTCTTAGTCTTAAAAACTTCTCCTGTTGCAGCTACCCAATCTCCTAAATCGTAAGTCTTATATGATTTTAAAGCTTCTTCTCCAACTTCGTCTATTTTTATAAATAGTTGAATTTTTCCATCTCTATCATGAATATCTGAGAATACAACTTTACCTTGCCCTCTCTTAGACATTATTCTTCCAGCTACTGTTACAATAGTCCCTTCTAGATTGTCATAATCTGCCTTAACTTCTTCTGACATATGAGTTCTTTCAACCTTATAAACGTCAAAAGGATCTTTTCCTTCCTTTTGTAGTTGTAATAGTTTCTCTCTTCTTAAAGCTTCTTGTTCATTAAACTGAGACTCTAACTCTTGTATATTCATTTCCTCAGTTGACATTGATATCCCTCCGTTACTCTCTTCTTATTCCTAAAATCTCGAACTTGTTTGTTCCTCCTGGTACTAATACCTCTACTAATTCTCCAACCTTTTTACCTAATAGTGCTGCTCCTACTGGTGACTCATTTGATATTTTATAATTCATAGGGTCTGCTTCTGCTGAACCTACTAATGAATATTCAACTTCTTCATCGAATTCATAGTCTTTAACCTTTACTATAGTTCCAACTGCTACTTTATCTGTAGGTATTTCTGATTCGTCAACAACTACAGCATTTTTTAACATATTTTCTAATTGTATGATTCTACCTTCTGTGAATGCTTGTTCATTTTTAGCTTCATCATACTCTGAGTTTTCACTTAAATCTCCATATCCTAATGCAACTTTTATCTTTTCTGTTATTTCTTTTCTTTTTACGCTTTTTAAGAATTCTAATTCATCTTCTAATTTTTTTACGCCTTCGTATGTCATTACGAATTTTTTAGTCTCACTCATGATTTTCTCCCCTTCAAATTCTACTTTATTCAAAAAAACTAACAATAATTTTTATATTGTCAAAATCATTTAAAACATTATAAATCAGCAAATAATATCTGTCAACTAATCTCGAATATAAGTGTTATATTCATAAAAAAATTCTTATATTAGTCAACAGATATATATTATTCTTGTTTTTTATATATTTATTCATAAAAGTTTTTTATATTCAAATTAATATTATTATTTATTTTAAAATTTTAATAAATCATTCTTATAACTATTTAATATTTCAATTACTGCATCACTTTCATCTAACGAGTTTATTACAACTTTTATATCATTACTTTTAGGCATTCCTTTTAAATACCAAGAAGCATGTTTTCTCATTTCTCTTACTGCTTTTCTTTCACCGTCATTTTTAATTGCTAATTCATAATGCCTTAAACACATATTAATCCTATCTGAATAAGTTATTTCTTGTGGCTCTAACCCCTTTAATTTGTTCTCAATTTGCTTAAATATCCAAGGATTGCCCATACTACCCCTTGCCACCATTATTCCATCACAATTAGTTTTATTTTTTAATTCCAAGGCATCTTCAGGATTAAAAACATCTCCATTTCCTATTACAGGAACAGAAACAGCTTCTTTTACTTGTCTTATTATATCCCAATCTGCCTTTCCTTCATACATTTGTTGTTTAGTTCTTCCATGTATTGCTATAGCATCAACTCCTGCATCCTCAATTATCTTTGCAAATTCAACAGCATTTATACTTCCTTCATCAAAACCTTTTCTAAACTTTACTGTAACTGGTTTTGTAGAAACTTTCTTAATTTCTCTTACTATATTTGCTGCTAATTCTGGATGCTTCATAAGAGCTGATCCTTCTCCATTTTTAGTTATCTTATTAACAGGACATCCCATATTTATATCAATTAAACAAACATCCTGCCTATCATTAAAATTTCTTTGTACAACTTCAGCCATTATCTTAGGATTATTTCCAAATATCTGAATAGCTACTGGGGCTTCTTCTTCTGAAATCCTAAGAAGTGATTTTGTATTTTCGTTTCCATAGTAAAGAGCTTTAGCACTTACCATTTCAGTATAAACTAAACCACATCCCATTTCCTTACATAATCCTCTAAAAGATATGTCTGTTACTCCTGCCATAGGTGCTAGAAAAACATTATTTTCAAATTCTAGATTACCAATCTTCATATTATACTACTCCTTATTTTTTTCGTATATTATTCTTAACCCCTCTAATGTTAAACTAGAATCTACCTTATCTATAACCTCAGTTTCCTTTGCAATTAGATTTGCTAATCCACCTGTTGCTACTACTAAAGGCTCATCACAACCAAAATCCTTCATTTCATCTTTCATTTTTCTAACTATATATTCTACCTGACCTATATACCCATATATTATTCCCGCTTGCATACTAGATATGGTATTTTTACATATTAAATTTTTAGGTGTCTCAAGTTCTACTCTAGGAAGTTTAGCTGCTCTATCAAATAAAGCATCTGAAGCTATTCTCACTCCTGGAGTAATACATCCACCTAAATAATTTTGGTCCTTAGTTAAGGCACAAAATGTAGTTGCTGTACCAAAATCTATTATTATTAAATCCTGTTTATATTTATCATGTGCAGCAACAGCATTAACAATTCTATCTGCCCCTACTTCTTTAGGGTTATCATATTTTATATTAATTCCCGTCTTAACCCCAGGTCCTACTATTATAGGATTAATTTCAAAGCTCTTTTTTATCATATTCTCTAAGGAATGCATTATATTCGGAACAACTGATGATACTATTATTCCCTTTACTTCCCTAGGATTGAATCCACTTTGATGGAAAAGCTGCATAACTTGAATAGAGTACTCATCTGATGTTTTCTTTGCATCTGTAGAAATTCTCCATCCCACAATATTTTCCGAACCTTTATATACACCCAAAACAATATTAGTATTGCCAACATCAACTACTAGTATCATACAAGCACCACCTTAATACAATTAAAAGCAGCTTTAAAAGCTGCCTTGTTTAAAAATATAACCTCAACAAATTTAACAATTTAATTTTAACAATTACAAATTATTTGTCAAGTGTTGTAAATTCTATATATCAAAATAATCCTACTATTTCACCATTATCTAATATATCCATATTATTAGCCGCTGGTACTTTAGGAAGCCCTGGCATTGTCATAATATCACCATTTAATACAACAATAAAACCAGCACCATTAGATACTCTAACTTCTTTAACTGTTATTTCAAAATTCTCTGGTCTTCCCTTTAGGTTTGGATTATCTGATAAAGAGTATTGTGTCTTTGCCATACAAATAGGTAATTTGTCCAATCCAAATTTTTCAAGCTCAAGAATTTGTTTTTTAGCATTAGCAGTAAATACAACCCCCTTAGCTCCATATATCTCTTTAGCTATAGTATTTATTTTCTCTTCAATACTTGAGTCTACTTCATAAATTGGGCTAAAATTAGAGGTTTCATTATCAAGTATACTGCAAACAGCTTCACCTAACTCAATTCCACCTTCTCCACCTTTTGCCCATACATCAGATAAGGCAACTTTAACTCCCAATTTGTTACAATAGTCTTTAATGAAATCAAGTTCTTCCTCACTATCACTTACAAATTTATTAATTGCAACTACTACTGGAACATTATACTTCTTAATATTTTCAATTTGCTTTTCTAAATTTCCTATTCCTTTTGTTAAGGCTTCTAAATTTGGTGTGCTAAGCATATCCTTTGGAACTCCACCATGATTCTTTAAGGCTCTGACTGTTGCAACAATAACAACACAATTTGGTTCAAGCTCTCCATATCTACATTTTATATCTAAGAATTTTTCAGCACCTAAATCAGCTCCAAATCCAGCTTCAGTTACTACTATATCACCTAATTTAAGTGCCATTTTAGTAGCAATTATAGAGTTGCATCCATGTGCTATATTAGCAAAAGGTCCACCGTGAATTATTGCAGGAGTGTTTTCTAAGGTTTGAACTAAGTTTGGCTTTATAGCATCCTTCATTAATAAAGTCATAGCCCCTTGAATATCTAGCTGCTTTGCATATACTGGATTTCCATCTAAATCATATGCAATTAATATATTTCCCATTCTTTCTTTAAGATCTGATAAGCTATTTGCTAGACAAAGTATAGCCATAATTTCTGAAGCTACAGTAATCATAAATCCATCTTCTCTTAAAAATCCATTTAACTTACCCCCTAAGCCAACAACTATGCTTCTTAAGGCTCTGTCATTCATATCTATTACTCTTTTAAATACTATTCTTCTTGAATCAATTCTTAAAGTATTTCCTTGATGTATATGATTATCTATAGCTGCTGCTAATAAATTATTTGCACTAGTTATAGCATGCATATCTCCAGTAAAATGCATATTTATATCCTCCATAGGAACAACTTGTGCATAGCCGCCACCTGCAGCACCACCTTTTATTCCAAATACAGGTCCAAGTGATGGTTCTCTTAATGCTATAACTGCATTTTTCCCCATTTTACAAAGAGCTTGACCAAGTCCTACTGTAACTGTTGATTTACCTTCACCAGCAGGAGTTGGATTTATTGCAGTCACTAATACTAATTTGCCATTTTTATTAGCTTTATTTTTATTAAAAATATCTAATGACAACTTACATTTATATTTTCCATACTGCTCAATGTCATCTTCTGTTAAGTTTAACTTAGCTGCAATCTTAGTTATAGGTTCCATTTTAGCTTCTTGAGCTATTTGTATATCACTCTTCATATTCACACACTCCTATTTAAAAGATTTAATTAATTCTTATTATTTACATAAATTATACCACTTAATCTTAAATATTAAAACATAAACTCGAATATTTCTTTTTATTACTTATTCATAATTCGCTATTAATCATATTTTAAATACTTTTTATCGATTTTTATACGTGTTTATAAAAAATTATATATAAATATAAAATTTACCTATTAAAATTTAATAAGGAGTTGTTTAAAAACAACTCCT
>NZ_JBNPON010000083.1:0-10780 GCF_050315195.1 Clostridium sp. SGI.024
TTTTTTGAAAAAAATACTAGATAATGACTGGCAAGCTTTGTTGGAAGGAGAGTTTCAAAAGGAGTACTATCAAAACCTTAGAAAATTTTTAATATCTGAATATAGAAATAGAACTGTTTATCCTAATATGAATAATATTTTTAACGCACTTAAACTTACACCTTATAAAGATGTTAAAGTTGTTATTCTTGGGCAAGATCCATATCATGGACCTAATCAAGCTCACGGTTTAGCTTTTTCTGTAAATAAAGGTGTTAAGGTTCCACCTTCGCTAATTAATATTTATAAAGAACTTAATAATGATTTAGGTTGTTACATACCAAACAATGGTTATTTAGAAAATTGGGCAAGGCAAGGTGTATTGCTTCTTAATACAGTGCTAACAGTTAGAGCACATGAAGCAAATTCTCATAGAAATATGGGATGGGAACAGTTTACTGACAAAATAATATCTCTACTTAATGATAAAGAAGATCCTGTTGTGTTTATCTTATGGGGAAACCCTTCTATATCAAAAGGAAAACTTATAACAAATAAAAAGCATCTTATACTAACATCAGCTCATCCAAGTCCACTATCTGCTTTTAGAGGTTTTTTTGGTAGTCATCCTTTTTCTAAAACAAACGATTTTCTAAAATCAGTTAATAAGTCTCCAATAAATTGGCAAATAGAAAATATTTAATCTATAAAAAGGCACTCACTTTTGAGTACCTTTTTTATAAATGTTTAATTTTTTATATAATAAACGTAAAAGTGAAAAACTTATTGCAATAGCGGTGCATGCAGAAAATGATAGTATTATATTATCAATAAATATTCCTATTAATATTCCTATTCCAGTTCCCAAAATTATACTCTTTGCTAAATGATCATAATCTTCTTCTGATAAAAATAATTTTTCCAACAATAACACCCCTCTTATTAATAAAATATAATTCTATTATAATTCATACTTCTTAAGTAATTCTTAAATAATGATTAAAATATAATTAATTATAACACCATTATAAATGATTATTTTTAACTTGTAAAGAGTTTTTGTATACTATTTAATCTTTTTGAGTATAATTTTAAATATCTAAAATTACCTTATAACAATTATTATATAAATTAATTTCATATTGAATAAAATTTAATTAAATAAAAAAGTATATAGATCCTATATTCTTTAAAACCTCACAGGTTCCAAGTCCCCAAAATATAATATCTATATACTCATGCACTTAAGGAAAGGAATTTATTAAAAATTATTTACATGATAATATTTTTATAAATTCATAAAAAATAAAAAAGCTAACTAAATTAATAGTTAGCTTTAACTGGTGGCTCGACCAGGAATCGAACCAGGGACACGAGGATTTTCAGTCCTCTGCTCTACCGACTGAGCTATCGAGCCTTAACGATATTTATTTTATTAAATTTTTAATTATATGTCAACATTTTATTCTATATTTATGAAAATTTAGTTATTTTTATTACGCATATAAAATATACTAAACTATAATATTATTTGGAGTGTATTATGAAATATATAATATTTATTTTACTAACTTTAATTATAATCTTTATTTACTTTTATTATAATAAAAAGTTAGAATTAATGAAGAAACAATTGTTCCTTACTAGAAATCAATATTCTATAGTAAGAAACAAATATGTTGATCATAAAAAATATGCTGAAAATTTATCTATTCAATTCTCCATCCCTAAATATAAAGGTGGTACATTGAAAACTAATTCATTTTTATATCTATCTCCAATCATATCTTCAAACATATTACTACGCTTAGATAATGATACTGAAGTTGGAATTTTAGATTGTGCAGAACTTAATAATGAAACGTGGTTTTATATAAGTATACCAAATAAAAATAATATAAATAGTAGAGGCTGGGTAAATTCCAATGATATTTCTATATTTTTTAGTTCTTCCTCTTCTATATATAAAGCAAAATAAAGGGCTAGGAAAAAGCTAAACTCCTAGCCCATATATATTAAGAGTCATAAAAATTATATATATTATAACAATTAATATAAATGGAATATTTAGGATATTTTCTTTACTATCCTCTACAGTTATTACTGTACTTCCTTCTATTACTTTTCTTTTTGCTTTAAGCTTCTCTAATGCATAAATTATTAAAAATACAAATACGGAAAAAATAATAGCGATGACTCCATAAGTTATAAGAAGTAAAAGTTTTTCTTTTGACCCTATGTTATTAAGACTAAACTCAGTAGTTTCAACTGAAATAGGTAAGCTTTCTGTAATTATTTTAGATATTTTAGCAAGTGTTACAGAAGTCCCGTTAATTATGAAGTGCATTATCATTGATGAATAAATGCTATTTGTAATTCTAACTACTAAAGCAAATATAAATCCTAGAACTGTAGCATATAAGAATTGCTGGCCATCTAAGTGAAATATTCCAAAAAATAACCCTGTAATTGCTGCTGCCACATACTTGTTTTTATTTTCATAACCCGAAAGAACGATTCCTCTTACTGTTATTTCTTCTGTTATAGATGGTAATAAAGCTACTAATCCTAACAACAATATGTAAGGAGTTGATATTATTTCATAGATGAATGAACCTACTTCATTGTTGAAGAAAAATGTAGATATTAATGAAAGAAAGGTCATAACAGGTTGAACCATAAATGCCAATAAAATTATTAATAATATATCTTGCCAATGTAACTTATTTAACTTTAATGTCTCTTTAATTGATGATTTACTAACTAATAAGTATATTATTGCTGGTATTAAAAATAAAATTAAGTGATTAAACAATAAAATTAATCTTATATCACTTACACCTAAAGCAATATAAATTGGCCTTAAAGCATATGGTCCCAATATTTCTATAATAAGTATACTTAAAAAATAAATATTTGCTTTTAAAACTTTTTTCATATTTCCTCCTTTTATACACGTTTATTATCTATTAGTAAATAATATATAATATTTAAATAAAATTTATTATATATCATTCCTTTATATTTAATGTATAATATTTTTACTTTTTGTAAATAATTATAAATGAAGCGAGAAAGTTTCCACAGTTAATCGCCTCTCCCCCATTTTATTTATATACGGAATAATCCCCTAATTGTTTTTAGAGACATATGGGGATTATTTATTTTAATTTTCTCTAATTAATTCTTTCCTTAATATATTTAATGCATTCATAGTTGCTTTTCGTCTTACAGCTTCCCTATCTCCAGTAAAGTTAAATTTTTCTACTATGATTTTTCCTTTAATAAATATTCCTATATACACTAATCCTACAGGTTTTTCATCAGTTCCACCATCAGGGCCTGCTAAACCAGTAGTAGATATTGCAATATCTGTATTAGCTACTCTTGCCATCCCTTCAGCCATTTCCTTAGCAGTTTCTTTACTTACTGCACCAAATTTATTTAGTGTTTCTTCACTAACACCTAGCCTCTTTATTTTAGCTTCGTTAGAATAAGTAACTGCTCCTTCTTTAAAAACCTTTGATATTCCTGGATAAGATATTAAAGTAGCGGCAATCATTCCTCCTGTGCAAGATTCTGCAGTCGCTATACTAAAGCTTTTTTCACATAAAAGCTCTGCAACAACTGTATCTAATGATTTTTCTCCTTCTCCATATATATATTCTTTAAGTATACACTTTATTTCATCACACTTTGAATTAATTAATAAATCACATTTTTCTTCGCTTTCTCCCTTAGCAGTGACTCTTAATGTAACTTCGTATTCCTTAGCATATGGAGCAACTGTAGGATTAGTACTTCCTTGTATTATATCATTAATCTTTTTTGCCATTAAGCTTTCACCAACACCAAATATTCTCAAAGTTTTTGACTTTATAATTTCTCCTGTCAAATTAGAAAGATATTTAACTACATGATTTTTAAACATTAATTTCATTTCTTTTGGTGGCCCAGGTAATATTATTAAGGTTTTGTTATTTTCAGAGATTATTGCACCAGGTGCAGTTCCTTGTTCATTCGGCAAAATAATAGAACCTTCTGGAAAATATGCTTGATTTTTATTTGCTTCTAATATTTCTTCATCATCTATAGCTAAATATTTTTTTATCCAATCTAATGAAGGTTCATGAAATACCATTTTTTTATTAAAAAATTTTGCCCCTAACTCCTTAGTTAAATCATCTTGTGTTGGTCCTAACCCTCCTGTTGTAATTATTATATCACACCTATTAAAAGCTTCTTCGAATGCCATTAAAACTCTTTCTTCATTATCTCCTATTACACACTGATGATACACATCTATTCCTAAAGAAGCTAGTTCTTTAGCCAAAAATTGTGCATTAGTATTAACTATATCTCCTAATAATAATTCTGTTCCAATTGATATTAATTCTGCTTTCATTTCAACCTCCTAAATATATTACATTAAATATTTTACCATAAAATGAGAAAAAGTACCTTATTAACTAAAATGAGACCTATATAAATATTAATATTATATATGGTCCCATTTTTAAATTTAATTAGTTCCTTTATCACTCTATTTTATTTACATTTATATGGTATTTGCCATCAGTATCAATACCTTCTTCAACTATAGAAAATTTACTATCTTTTAGCATAGAAGTAATAATATTTATATTATCTTTTTCTACATTATCTAAGGTTATAGTAAAATTATCATTAGTATCTACAAGGCTCATATAATCAAATATATTACTATACTCACTCAGTCCCAATTGCCCATTTATATTCATTCTATAATCTGGCATAGTATTCCTCCTAAGCTTCTTCATTTGTATCGAATGTTAATATACATTATTTTTTCACATATAATTCTATTTATACATATTCTTAATAGTTAATTTTTAGAATTTTCCTCTATTATTTTTTTTGCTTCTGACTCTGGAACTTCTTCGTATCTTTCAAATTCACTTGTAAAGCTACCTCTAGCTTGAGTCATTGATCTTAAATCAGTTGTATATTTAAACATCTCTGCTAAAGGAACTTCTGCATTAACTTTTTGAAGGTTCCCTTCTTGCTCCATACCTAATACTCTGCCACGTCTTTTATTAATATCACCTATAATATCTCCCATATATTCATCTGGCACACAAATTTCTACTTTCATTATAGGTTCTAATAATATAGGTTTTGCTTGTTCTAATCCTTTTTTAAATGCAATAGATGTTGCCATTTTAAATGCCATTTCAGAGGAATCAACAGGATGATATGAACCATCATGTAATGTTGCCCTCAAACCTACTACAGGATATCCAGCCAAAACTCCCTTATCCATGCACTCTCTTAAGCCCTTTTCAACTGCAGGAATAAAGTTTCTTGGAACAACACCTCCAACAACATTATCAACAAATTCTAAATCTATTTCTACATCTTTTCTTGGTTCAAACTTAATTTTTACATCTCCATACTGTCCATGACCACCTGATTGTTTTTTATGTTTACCTTGAACATCAGCTATACCTTTTATTGTCTCTCTATATGGAACCTTTGGTGTTCTTAAAATAACCTCTGCTCCAAATTTATTTTTTAATTTACTAGCTATTACTTCTAAATGAGTTTCTCCAACTCCAGAAATTATAGTCTCTGCATTTTCAGTATCTCTTGATACAGTAAAAGTAGGATCCTCTTCTAATAATTTTTGAAGTGAAGCTGATATTTTATCTTCATCTCCCTTTGATTTAGGAAGAACAGCCATTGAAATATTTGGTTTTGGGAAATTCATTTTATCATATATGATTTTATTATTAATATCACATAAAGTATCTCCTGTCTCTGTATATTGTAATTTTGCTACTGCAGCTATATCTCCTGCAACTACTTCTTTTGTAGGTATTTGATTTTTACCTCTCATGAAGAATATATTTGCTAGCTTTTCAGTCTTATCTTTATTACTATTTACTACTGTTATTTCATTAGTTAGTTTTCCTGTAATTACTCTAAACAAAGAAATCTTTCCAACAAAAGGATCAGCTATTGTCTTAAATACTAAAGCAGAAAATGGTTTATTTTCATCAAGCCCTATGAAAACCTCTTCATTATCTTTAACATTTAATGCTTTTTGTGTAATTGAATATTTAGGTGATGGAAAACATTCAACAACATCTTCAAGGAAACACCTCATTCCTATTACCTTTAATGCACTACCACACATTACTGGTGCTATATCACCAGTAGCACATCCTTCAATTAATCCATGATATATTTCTTCATCACTTAATTCGCCTTCATTAAAATACTTATCTAATAGTTCTTCATTAGTTTCTGCAACAGCTTCCATTATCATTCTCTTGCAATCATCTATCTTTTCTAATAATTCTGCTGGCACATCTATTTCTTTTATTTCCCCTGTTTTTGGATCATGAATTCTAGCCTTTTTAGAAATTACATTAATAACTCCCTTGAATTCATCTTCTATTCCAATAGGATATTGAACTGGAACAACGCTTATTCCAAATTTATCCTTTAGTTGTGCTAAGGTTCTATCATAACTTGAATTTTCTCTATCTAATTTATTTATAAAAAATGTTCTTGGCAACTTTATTTTATTACAATAGTCCCAAGCTTTTTCTGTCCCAACCTTTACTCCAGATACTCCTGAAACAACTATTGTTGCAACATCTACTGATCTCATTCCTTGAATAAGCTCTCCTGAAAAATCAAAGTACCCAGGTATATCTACTAAATTAATCTTAGTATTATTAAATTCTATCGGTGCTATAGAGGCAGAAAGTGATATTCCTCTCTTTTTTTCTTCTGGATCAAAATCTGAAACTGTTGTCCCCTCTTCTACTTTTCCTAACCTATCTGTATTACCTGTATGAAATAATAATGCTTCTATTAATGAGGTTTTTCCTGATCCTCCATGTCCTATTAATCCAATATTCCTTAAGTTTTCTATAGTATAACTTTTCATACTCTATCATAATATTTATTAAATATTATGATTCCACCTGCCTTTCATTTAAAATCTAATTGTTTTTGAATAATCAGTTTTTAATTCTATTTATTCTTCTGTACATAAATTTTAAACCATTGGTACTTATAGTAAGTATCCTAAGTATTTTTTAACTTAAGTATTATGATAATTATAGAATAACATAAATTTAATAAAATTTCCAGAATATTCAGTTTATTTGTGCATGTATAATATACAATATACATTTTTAATTTAAATTTATTAAATATAGTAATAGCTTTATATTTTTCTATCTTAATTTTTAACATCTTATATAGTTATTAATCATTTTATTATTTTTTGATTTGAAAATTTTATAAGTAACTATATATATTAATATTCTTTATTTTCTCTAAATAATCTTTCATTTTAAAATATTATTATATAAATAATTTCAAGTTAAAATTTCAATGAAAAAAAGAGCTGTAAAAACAGCTCTAAAAAACCTTCATAACTAAGTTTTTATTTTTTATTTAATATTTATTACATCCTTAATTAAAATCATTATATTTATATAGTTACTCCTACACCTGGACCTAATTGTAATCCAAACATATACCATATTATAAGCAAGATTGTCCAAGAAACTAAAAAGGCTATTGAATAAGGTACCATAGTAGTAATTAATGTACCTACTCCTGACTCCTTATCATATTTCTCTGCAAAAGCAACAATTAAAGCGAAGTAACTCATAAGTGGAGATATAATATTCGTTGTTGAATCTCCTATTCTATAAGCCATTTGTACCAATGCAGGTGATGTTCCTAAATTCATCAACATAGGTATAAAAATCGGAGCCATTATTGCCCATTTTGCTGAAGCAGATCCCATAAACAAGTTTATGAAAGCTGTTAGTAATATAAATGATACTATTAGAGGAATTCCTGTAAATCCTATTCCTTCTAAGAAATTAGCTCCATTAACAGCTATTACGATTCCAATGTTTGTATAGTTGAAGTATTGAACAAATTGAGCTGCAAAGAAAACTAATACAATATATCCTCCCATTGTTGCCATACTTTTTGACATTAAAGCAATTATGTCTTTATCATTTTTCACTTTTTTACATCCAATCCCATATGCAACTCCTGGAATAAAGAATAATAAAGAAATTATAATAACTATAGAGTCCATAAATGGAGAGTTTAATATTTCATTAGTTTCTGGATTTCTTAATATACCATTTGGAAGTAAAGAAATTATAATTAATACTAGGAATATTAATGCTGATATTCCTGCAAATTTTAATCCTCTTTTTTCTTCTAAAGTAATATCACTTAAATTTGCTTTTTCATTTCCAGTATATTTTCCAAGCTTAGGCTCTACAACTTTTTCAGTTATTATTGTTCCAACTATAGTTATTACAAAAGTAGAAACAATAATGAAATACCAGTTATCTGCTGTTCCTACAAAAGCATCTGCAGAAAATAATTTAGCTCCTTCTGTAGAAATTCCAGCAAGCAATGCATCTGTAGGTCCTGCTAATAAGTTAGCACTATATCCACCAGATACACCAGCAAATGCAGCAGCCAATCCAGCCATTGGATGTCTTCCAAAACTTAAAAAGATTATGGCTCCAAGAGGTACTAATATAACATATCCTGCATCTGATGCTATACTTGACATAACACCAGCAAACACTACTACAACTGTAATTAATCTTTTAGGAGTACTTGTAACTAATTTTGTTAGTAAAGTTCCTATAAGTCCTGTACCTTCAGCAACGCCAACTCCAAGTAATGCTACTAAAACTGTCCCTAATGGAGCAAAGCTAGTAAAATTCTTAACTGCTGAAGTCAACATATATCTAATGCCTTCAGGAGTTAATAGGCTTATTACATTGGCAGACATCTCTTTTACTTCCATTGTACTTCTATCTAAACCAGTATATGTTACAGAAACACCCATTTTAGCCATTATTGCTGATGTAACTATAATAATTGAACAAAGTATCACAAAAATAGTACCTGGATGTGGTAGTTTATTCCCCAATCTTTCAATCATTTCCAAAATACCGTTACTTTTAGCTTTTTTTTCTTTTGTTTTCATATTCTGTCCCCCTTAAATTGCAGATTAAATTATGTATAAATTTCATTATTTTTTTAATTAAAATTTATATAATTTTAATCCAATTACAACATATTATATAATCATATTAATTTTTTTTCAAGTTTTATCCTCTTCTTTCTTGTAATTTAATAATAAATATCCTTTTATTTTATTAATATTACATTATTATAAGAATACATTTTAAATTATAAAATGTTAGATATAATACTAAACTTATTATTTTCTTATTAATTAAAAGCATGATTATTTATTCTTATAGTTTTTATGAAGGATACTCTTATTATATCTTTCATTTTATACTCTTCCTAGGATTTAATAATATAAAAAAAGAGGAATAGCGTTAACTATCCCTCGCTTTTTTTAATTTAATTTTTTCAATTACAGTTAGTATAATATATCCTCCAAGCCCTCCAGATGTATCTATTAGTACATCCTTAAATGCCATACTTCTTCCTGGTATAAAATATTGATGAAATTCATCTGAACATGCATATAAAAATACAAAAACAATTAAAAGTAATCTTCCTTTTCTTGTATTAATATAATTTTTCAAAACATTATATGCTAGAAAAAATAAAATCATATATTCAGAAAAATGAGCTGTTTTTCTAACTATAAATGTTGCAAGTTCTCCAAAATAATCATTTAACTCTATTCCAATAAATCTAAAAAACTTTAACACTAAATCGCTTTGACTACTTGAAATCTCCCCTGGCTGATGTGACATTAAAAATATCACTATCATCCATATGATTAGTAAAAGCCAAGCTATCTTCTTTTTATGTTTATCCATAAATCTCTCCTTATGTTTGTATTATAATTAATTTTTTTCAACTAGATATCTATTTATATATGCAAGTGATTGTTCTAATATATTTTGACTACTTTCTAAATCTTTAACATTTACTTCTAAATTGTATATTCTTTGCTCCACTAGGTTCATAATTTGTTTTATGTCATTTAAAAGCTTTGCCTCATAGGATACCTGTACTCCATCTAAATCAATATAAACTTTTTCAGGTGAATTCCCACATTTTGTACATTCTATATATATATTATTTTTTTCTATATCCCTATAAACTTTAAAAGTATCATTGTTGCAATCAGAACAATTAGGCATTATTATATATTCATTTTTGCTCACATCTATATTATATCTCGCTCTGCATTGAGAGCAAACTAAATTTAAATTATCTTCTTCACATTCTAAGTAAAATCTATTTCCACTACAACCATCTTTCATACACACAAAAGTTCTTATCACTTTTTACTCCCCCTTATTATTAAATAGAACGCTTATTTCTTTATAATTTAATATGCTTGATTTTTATAATTTATTCATAAATATTAAATACTTATAAGGTGGAAAGTAAAATAGACCTAAACTTATTATTTAGATCTATTAAATATTTACCTATTCGGTAGTTATTTCTTTTAACTGCTCTTCTATTTCCTTTATTAATTCATCTAATGTATTCGTATTCTTTCCTGCCAACACTAATTTTCTTTTTTCTAACTTTAAATCTACCAATCTTTTCATTAAGTCATCCTTTTTGCCCATACCAACACTTCCCATCTAAGGACAAAACCTTAACATTTTATATTAATTAATTTATTCATATATTAATTATATATTATTTTTCATCTTATTCCTATTTAAAAATTTAGGCAATTTTTTAATTTTTTCTACGTTTCTCAACAAAAATTGCATTTTGATATAAAAAAAAGAAGTTATAGTAACATAACTTC
>NZ_JBNPON010000084.1:0-10110 GCF_050315195.1 Clostridium sp. SGI.024
CTAGGAATTTATAAATTCTTTTTCTTCCATATGATTTTTTTATAAAAAATGTTAAAAGTGTTGACAATGAACATGTGTTCGGTTATTATGAATATAGAACTTATGTTTGCTCGGAGGGGTTATAATGAATAATGATGTTTTTGTAAAATTAAATTATAAAACAATTGGAGAATTTAAGAGCTTAATAGTAGATAGACAACATAAAGATTATGATAATAATAAATACATGATTTGCACAGGAAAGTACGATAAAGATGGGTGGACTTTCATATTTAAGGCAAACAGTTTAAAAGAGGCAGAAGAATTTATAAATAAAAATTCAATAAAAAAAAGAAATATAATTAGTAAAAGAAGAATAATAGAAGATAACATATCACTAATTAATAATGATAAAGTGCATATTCCAGCTTGGATATAGGGTGCTACCACAGAATGTAAAATGAATAATGAGAAATATATAATTAAGAAGAAGCTACTGAGGGAGTTTATGAAATAAATATATTTTATGAGTCTGAATAAATTGATATTCTTAAATTTGGAGCTGCTGTGGCAGCTCCTTATTTTTTCTCAGTATTCTTTATTGATAATAAAGTTTACTGATTTTTAATCTCAAGTAATATAATATTTTTATAATGTAACTTTTAATTCTTTAAATATAAGGGAAGCTTTATAGTAAATGTTGTTATTTCTTTATTACTAGTTACACTAATGCTTCCATTATAACTATCAAGTATTTCTTTAACTATATGTAACCCAAAGCCATTATCACCATTTTTATTTTCTTTAGTTGAAAACCCTTCTTCAAATATTTTTTCAATAATATCTTTATCAATTTCTGGTCCGTTATTTTCTATATTTATAATTATATATCTATAGCTATAGTAACTTTTAATCATTAATAAACCTTTACCATTTAATGCTTCAATGGAGTTTCTAACAATATTAGAAATAATTCTTTGAAGGTCAAGTTCATTTATGTTTGCATCATTAAGATTAGCATTTTCATCTATAAGAACATCTACTTCTTTTAAATCAGTTGTATTAATTATTTGTGTTATAAGAGATAAGTTACTACTTATTACCTTAACTTGAGAAGAAATATCATAGCCTTCAATTACATCCTTTAGTAATTTACCTAGTTTTTCATAATCTTTCATAAGATATGTACCATACAAGTAAGATATTTGTGAACCATAATCGTGTTTAATCTTCCTAAGTTCATTAATTTTAGATTTTAATTCTACATTTAAGCTATTAATTTCACTTGCTTTTTTATCAATACTTGCAAAGTATAATGTGATAAAAACAATAAAAGTAGCCAAAAATATGAAAATCATTTCTTTAAAAATTGGATTATCCTTATCATTGTATATAAATAAAAAAGATATAGTAAAATCTACAGCTAATGTTGTTATTATTAATGTAAAAATAGAAAAAGTTCTTGATTTAATAATTAGATTTATTTTATAGATAAATTTTATATTTTTTAAAACTAGATAGGAAACTAAAAACTGAGGTAAATACATTATTAATATATTTGCATAGGTTATATTTATATTTGTATTATTTATAATTAATATAAAGGTGAAAAAGGATACAATTACAGTTATGCCGATAATTAAATATACTATGGTAAAAACAATTGTTGCCCCAAGTTTATCATTCTTATAAGCAAAAATCACAAAAAATATTAATTCAGTAATATGAATAATTATAATAGATAAGCTTGAATTACCAAGTAGGTAAGTAGTTAAAGTTATTATTATCCAAAGTGATATTATTAATAAAATTAAGTGATTTTTGCTTTTTTTATGTTTTTCACTAACACAATAATTTGCAGCAACTACAAACATAATACTTTGAATAATACTATTTATTGTATCGATTAATCCTGTGTACATATCGTCATTCCCTTTATCTTAAGTTTTTCATTGATTCTGGCATTTCTTCTAAGCCTACTCCTAAAGTTGAAGTAGGTCCTAAAATTATTGTAGTTGCGGATAAAAGTAGTATGAACTTACCTAGTATTTTTTTTATTTTCAATATTTTCCCCTCCTTGTATAATTACTTTTATTAAACATTAATATAGCTTGTACTAAAATTGTCCAAACTATTATTTGAGAAAACAAATTAATATTAAATAAAATAATTGATAATATAGATAATATAAATATGTTTATAATACCTATTAATCTGTTTTTGGAAATAAGATTTTTTTTAGTAATAGGCATTTTATCATTTATAATAGGAGCTTGATGATAAATAGAAAATATACTTATTGAATTTAGAAATATAGAGCTTTTAAAACTTAATATATTGTTTTTAGATAAGTATATTATAATGAAAGTTAACAATAAGGTGGATGTAAGACACTTTAATTGAGTATCTTCATGATAACCACCAATAAATGGCTTAGTAATTGACATTATAAATATTATGACTATACTTTCTTCAAAACATCCAAATATGGAAAATACTAAAATAACTGCTATTATTTTTATAACTTCATAAACTATAATTTTTACGGAATATTTTGCTTGTTCCATCTGGTCAACAGTATAATTATTATAGTTGCCTATATTTTCAACAAACTTATATACTAAACTTTCTAACATAATATAATGTTCCTTTTATTTATACATTATTCGTGTAGTCATATTATACAATATTTATAAATAGACTTCTATAGTATTTAGAATATAAATAGTTTTATTCAAATTTATTATCTATTTCTGTAATTTCGGCATTATTTGTTTTAAATTTTAACAGTTCATTAAAAGAAGATTAGTTATATAGCATTACAAAAGATAATATTCCATAAAAAGTAATTATAAGAAATAGACTATAGTAAAATGTAAAACTTATAATTAAAGAAAAAACTCCTGAAGGAGTTTCTATAATAAATAATATTTTAGCAATTTGTTTTAAATAACATTTTACAGTTTTAATTTGGAGCTGTTAAACAGCTCCAAATTACACATAATATTGGCTTTTATATATCTAATAAATTCTTAGTATAATTACTATAAAAATCTCTTAATTTTTTCATGCTATCTTCTAGTTCATTAAGTAAATTAGACGCTAAAGAGTAATCTTCAACAGAAATAGCATCTTTAATACGAGTAAATAATCCTTTTGAAGTATAAGTATCCTTCATTATATAATGTCTTAAATTATTTATTGTCATCCAGTTAGATATATCTAAATCTAATGCATTATTTGAATGTAATAATTTAAAGCTTCTTACTTCATTAGCATGATTAACAATAATTCTATGAATTATATCAGTCGTCCATCTTTGAATTACAGCAAGTTTGAAGCTGTTAATTAATTGATCACTAAATACATTGTTTTTCTTTAATACTTTTAATTTTTCAGGGTATTTATCTAATTGAATTAGATTTTCATAAACTGTAGCTGGTGCTTTTCCGAAGTAAGAATCTCTTTCTTCATCTGTATAGAATTCAAAAACATCTTCTTCACTTCTATAAGCTCTATCTTTTTCTAAGTAAGATGCATCTTCGCCAGGCTTTTTAGAAAGCTCTGCTAAAAGTTCTTCTTCAGTTTTATTATTTTCAAGAGCATAAAGAATTCCATCAAGCATAGCCATATAAGAAACAGACATTGTTAAATATACATTACTATGTGGATTTGGAGATCTAAGCTCAAATCTAGTTGCAAGAGGATTTGCTAAATCTCTTATTAATCCTATTAGTATAGTTCTGTTTCTTGATGGATTATCAGGAGATATTCCAAGAGAAGTAACTACACATATTGGAGCCTCAAAACCAGGCTTTAATCTCTTAAATGCACCATTAGTAGTAGATATAAAAGGATTCATTATTTCATAATTCTTTAAAATACCCATTATAGCGCCATAACCAATTTTGCTTAAGAAATCATCTTTTGTAGCATGGAATAGATTTATTCTTCTCTTATCTTTTAATTTTAAGCTAACGCCTAAATGAACATGCATTCCTGAGCCAGCTACGTCATCTATAGGTTTTGGTTTAAATGTAACATCTAAGCCATGTCTTCTGAAAGTTTCTTGAGTTAATATTTTTACAAAAATTTCATTATCAGCAGCTTGCACAGCATCAGAGTATTTCCAGTCTATTTCAAGTTGTTCCATTATATGATTAAATTGACCATTACTATCTAATTGTGACTTAACTCCACCAACTTCTTTATGTCCCATTTCTGGTTGGAAACCATACTCTTCCATAAGTAAAAGAGTTTCTTCAAGGGCAGTTCTTACAACACCCTTAGTTCTTGTCCAATATTGTTCTTGTAAAACTTGAGAAGTAGATAACTCTTCAATATGAGCTTCTTCGTTTGGAGTTTTTACCCAAAATTCTAATTCTGTTGCAGATGTAATTACTATTTCATCTATATCATCATAATTGATATTAAATGGTTTTAAGGTTTCAGGTTTATTTTTTAAGATATCTAAAAGAGTTGATTTAAATGTATTTATTGCAGAACTTAAAATATTTCTTGAACATACAGGTTTATTATTGTGTATCAAGAATGAAGGGATTCTAAGTGTACCAATGGGTTTATTAGTTAAGGAATCAATGTGATCATAATTATAATCAATAAACCAATTAGCATTAATATCAGCTACCATATCTACTTTTGCATCATTTAAAGTAGCGATTCCAGGAAGTACAACTGAAGAACCATCTGTTTGAATAGCTACTCCATTTAAAAATGAATCTATATCATCTAGAAAAAGCTTAGCAGGGATTTTTTCATCAGTATCGTTTCCTGATAAGTCTATTCCAACGATAGATACGAATTTTATTTCAGGATGATCATTAAAAATTGTAAATAAATCTTCTTTATTATGTTTTGATTTTGGAATTAAATAAACTAAATCTTTCATAGAAATCTTCTTTGCCGAAACATAGCAAAGAAATATTCACTTCCTTTCAGTTTTAATCGAATATTTAAGTGGTATAGACATCATAATATTCGGGAAAATAAATAATTTATAAAAAAATTCTATTATATACATGCTATGGTGTCAATGATTAAATTTACTAAATTTTAAAAATATTTTTCTTGGAATTTACAATTATTTCTTTTGGGTACCCTAAAAAATCTAATAGCTTTATAGCATTTCCTGTATTACAGATACCTTCTTTTAATTTAAAGTCAAATGTTAAGCCTTCATCTTCATCTATATCCTCACAGAAATAATATCTTAGGTATTTATCACTACAATTTTCAGCTAATTCTAAGTCATGAGTTGCAACTATAGAAATAGCATTTTTATTCATAATATATTTAAGTATTTCCTTAGAGGCGGATATTCTTTCTATAGGATTAGTTCCCTTAAAAATTTCATCTATTATGCAAAATGCAGGGACATCTTCTTCTAAGGAATTTAATATTCTAAGGACTGAATTACATTCTTCTAAATAATAGCTAGCACCAGATAAAACATCATCAGATAAGCTTAAAGAGGACATTATCCTAAAAAATGAAGATGTATATTCACGAGAAATACTCATAGAAAAGCATTGAGATAATAATATATTTGTAGCTAAAGTTCTCATAAAGGTAGATTTACCAGACATATTAGAGCCAGTTAGTACTACTCCTTTTCCTTTTAATTCAATGCTATTAGGAATACCATCTTCTAATAAGGGATGAACTGCATCTTTAACTATTAAAGTTTTATTCTTATTATCTAGAAATTTTGGTATACAATAATTAGCAATTCTACATCTATAGGAAGCTACAGATATATAAGCTTCTAATTTTCCTATTAAAGCATATAATTCTATTAAATTTTGTCTATTATTTTTTATTATATTAATTATAGAGTAATAGGAGCGAATTTTAGTTAAAAAGAATCCGTTTAAAGTTTCAATAAATATATCTAATTCACTAGAGGTATAAATATATTTTGTTTTATTATCTATTTTAGAAACTGGGATAAGGAGTGTGTTTATTTTATCTATATAATCCTTTAAAGAATCATTTTGTAATTTTGAGATTTCCTTTGCAGCTCTTATAAAATTACCTAAATATTGAAGGGATGAAAGTTCATATTCAATTTCAGCAGCCGCTCTAGTTGAAATAATCATATAAGTAACAAAAATACCTAAGAATGTTGGTAAGTATTTAGAACCAAAAATAAAAAAACAAATTAAAACTATGAATGAGGAGAGAGCAAGAATATTGAATAATAATGACTTTGCTTTACTAACAGTAGTGGTTGTATTTAATAATGTAAAAACATCACCTTTTCTTTGACGACCAAGGTTAGATAAAATTTGTTGAACACTACCTCTAAGGTCTTTATCATTAATAAATGTTTCTATTATTTTATTTCTTTTATATACAGATTCAGAATTTAACTTAGGTGTTCTAAGTAAATAATATAACATTTGTTCTCCAGGTGTTGATGAACAAATGCTTATTTTCATTAATAAATCATCTATATTTAAGTCGTGAGCTGTTTGATCATCTATATTATAAATATCTTTTTCCTTTAAAACAGAAGGAGAATACTCTTTATAGAATTTATGAATTTTTTCGAAATCAAATTTATTATCATAAGCTTCTGGCCAATATTTAATTAAATATTGAATTTCTGTTAGTTTTTTAGACTTATCAAAGAACTTAGATGCTAGTATTATAAATACTACAAATAAAATAATGCCTATTTGATAGGCTCTACCACCAAGATGTGGTCCTAGTTTAAAAGTGAAATAAATTGTTAAAGCAACTAAAACAATAGAAGAAAGAGTTATGGATTTATAGAATAGTAGTTTATTTTTCATGTTAACCTCCAATATTATATTTAATTTATGATTATAAATAATAAAATGTAAATATAAAGAAATTCTTTTTATTTATAATTATAGCATTTAATTACATAATTCTGTTACAAATAATAAACTTATAGATTTATCTTTAAGAAAGGTATAAAATAAAAAGTAGAATTAAAGAAAATGGAGTGAGATAATTGGACAATAAAAATAGGCCCATAGGTTTTTTTGATTCAGGGGTTGGTGGTTTAAGTGTATTAAGAGAAGCTATAAAGATAATGCCTAATGAGGATTATATATATTTTGGAGATTCGAAAAATGCACCTTATGGAATGAAAAGCGTAGATGAAGTTAGAGAATTAACTTTTAAGGCAGTAGAATTCTTATTAAGTAAGGGAGTTAAAGGAGTAGCTATAGCTTGTAATACAGCTACAAGTGCTGCTGTAGCTGATTTAAGGAAAATATATCCGACTTTACCGCTGGTAGGAATAGAACCGGCGTTAAAACCAGCTGTTGAGCTTAATAATGATGGAGACATATTAATTATGGCAACTGCTATGACATTAAAGGAAGAAAAATTTAGAAGGTTAATGGATAGATATAAGGATAGAGCATCTATAATACCTGTACCATGTCCGGGACTAGTTGAATTTATAGAAAGTGGAGATTACAAGGGAGAAGCTGTAGAAGAATACCTTTTAGGGAAAATAAATACATATAGAGATGCTAAAATAGCTTCTATAGTGTTAGGATGCACTCATTATCCATTTATAAAAGAAGTATTGGCAAAGATTGTTGGAGAAGATGTTAAAATAATAGACGGAGGATTAGGAACTGCTAAGGAACTTAGAAGAAGATTAAGTGAGAAAAATTTATTAACAGAAACTAATAAAAAGGGAAAGATTGAAATAGTAAATTCATCTGATAAAAAAGATGTAATAAAATTAAGTTATGAATTACTAAAAATGAATTGAAACTTTAAAACTCCGTAAGGAGTTTTTATTTTTTGGAAATTCACAAAAAAATATTGTTAAAATGTTGACAAAAAACAAAAGAGTTGATATATTATATTAAAAAGAATATTCAGAAAATTCAAATACGGAATAAGTTTTTTGGGGGGAATTTTTATGGAAATTAAAGTAAAAGAAATATTAGGTGAAGATATAACTATAGAAGATGCTATATTATTAAGAGAAATGATTAGAAATAGTCTTAATATTGGAGTATTGTTAGATTTTGAAGGAGTTAAAAGAGTTCCAACAACATTTTTAAATATGTTATTTGGAGATCTTATTAATAGCTTTGGAAGAGACTTTATTTTTAAACAAGTTGATGTTAAAAATTTATCAAACTATACTGATTATTCAAGAGTTATTTTAGGTACTACCTTTAAATAATAAATAAATTTAATAACTATTAAAGTCTATAAGAAGGAGATGTCCAAGCATTAATTTTATATTGTGGGACAGTACCTTCTTATTTTCATTTTAAGAGGTTAAGTATATAGCTATATTTGGAGTTTTAATTAAATATTGTTTTTACCTTTAAATAATATATAATTACTATAAGAGATAAATATAAGTTCTTCTAAGGGTTTTCTTTTAGAAGAATTTATAATAATTAAAGTGTAAATAATAAGTAAGGATTTACATTGAAAGGAGATTTTATATGAAAAACCCAATAGTAACTATAAATATGGAAAATGGAGGAGTTATAAAAGCGGAATTATATCCTGAAATAGCTCCTAATACAGTTAAAAATTTTATAAGCTTAATAAACAAAGGATTTTATGATGGTGTTGTATTTCATAGAGTAATACCTGGATTTATGATACAAGGTGGTTGCCCAGATGGAACTGGAATGGGTGGCCCAGGATATAGCATTAAAGGTGAATTTAGTAGAAATGGCTTTAAAAATGATTTAAAACATTCAAGAGGTGTTTTATCTATGGCTAGAACTATGGTTCATGATTCGGCTGGAAGCCAATTTTTTATAATGGTAGCAGATGCACCACATTTAGATAATCAATATGCTTCTTTTGGTAAAGTTATTGAAGGTATGGAAGTTGCTGATGAAATAGTAAAAGCTAAGAGAGATTATAATGATAAACCACTTGAAGATCAAAAAATGGTTAAAGTAACTGTTGATACTTTTGGTGAAACTTATGATGAACCAGAAAAAGTAGGAAGATAATATAAAAGGGGAGTAGAGAGGGATATGCTTAGCAATAATAAGTGCATATTAGTCCATAATGTACCAGAAGAAGAACTTAAAGAATTAAAAAATGGTGACTTTAAGGTTATAGAGGTATCAAGAGAAATGGTAGAAATGACTGTTTTTGATATATTAAATGGACTAAGATTTGAAACTGTAAATGCAGATTTATCAAATGAAGCTGTTATATTATTTAATGGATTTTCAGATGAAGAAATTAAATTAGCTATAACAACAATTAGAAAGAGATATAAAGAGGGAATATTTGCAGCAGTTACACCTACTTCAATTGAATGGAAGTTTAGTTATTTGCTTGAACATTTAATTGAAGAGAGGGAATGGTATTTTAGAAATCAGAAGGGAAGAGCTTAAGTGAGTAGAGTTGGCGATAAGATAAAGGAAGCTAGAATTAAAAATGGATTAAGTCAAAAAGCTTTAGCTAAAAAGCTAGGCGTTGCAGAAAAATTTATTAATGAAGTGGAACTTGGAAGAAGAATAGCTCAAGAATCCTTCATTGATAAAGCATCAAAAATACTAAAAACTGATTTTAATGATGTTAGCATGGTAGTAACAGATGAAGCTTTATTAGAAGAAAGAAAGGCTATGAAGAAGTTAAAAACTAGTTTCTCTGAAAAACCTAATAATACAAAGCAAGAGGAAGTTTGGACAAATGCCTTTTCATCTGTATTAAAGAATGTTCCGATATTCGATTATACCTTAAAGAATAGTAAGGGGTATAAAGAATTACCTATTCATTCAAATAAAGTAGAAGGATTTAATCAAGATAAGGTTCTATATTTAGAAATTCAAGATGATGAAATGTCAGGATTTAGAATGTTAAAAGGAGACTTAGCTTTTTCAAGTCTAGTTAAAGAACCTAGTAATAATGGCATTTTCTTAGTTGATTACAAAGGAAAAAGAGCTATAAGACAAATAAAACTATTAGGAAATTCTAAAGTTTTACTAGTTAGTAATGGCGGAAGTCTTTTAACAGAGACTATGAACTTAAACGAAATTTCTGTAGTAGCTAAACTAGAGAGATTAGAAATAAAATTATAGTAAATTATTTTATAGAAACTTAGAGATGGAATTTAATATTTCATCTCTTTTT